>NZ_JBJLSG010000037.1:0-37479 GCF_050871925.1 Kineococcus gurbantunggutensis | reverse complement strand
GCCCCCCGCCGGGACGCCGTCACCCGCAGCGCGTCCGCCTCGAGCCGCGCCGCGGGGTCGCGGCGCACCGCCCGGCGGGGCCGGGGCTCACCAGCGGTAGTCGAGGAACTTCCCGTCGAAGGTGACGACGACGCGGTCGCCGTCGGGGTCGGGGCGGCGGGCGATGTCCACCCGGAAGTTGATGGCGCTCATGATGCCGTCGCCGAACTCCTCGTGGATGAGCTCCTTCAGGGCCGGGCCGTACACCGACAGCGCCTCGTGGAAGCGGTAGACGGTGGGGTCCGAGGCCAGCGCGGGGTCGGAGCCGCGGTAGGGCTGGTCCTGCAGCGCGGTGACCACCTCCTCGTCCAGCTCCAGCAGCTTCCCGACGAGCCGGGCCTGCTCGGCGGTCATCGGGTGCTGCCCGAGCAGCGCGGCGGTCGTCCACACCAGCGGGGCGCCGAGGTGCTCGGCCAGCTCCGCCCAGCTCAGCCCGGCGCGGGTGCGCGCGGCGCGCACCCGGGCGCCGGCCTGGGCCTTGGTCAGCACGTCGGTCACGGGGGTTCCTCCGTCGTCGGGGGGTGGGGTCGTCGGGGGGTGGGGCCGGGCGGTCAGCGGGCGGCGGCGGGGACCTCGTCGCGCACGCCGACCTGCTGCGGCACCGCGCGCGGGCGGCCGGTGCGGGCGTGGGTGGCGTACAGGGTCAGCCCGACGAACGTCAGGCCGCCGACGAGGTTGCCGAGCACGGTGGGGACCTCGTTCCACACCAGGTAGTCGCCCAGGGAGAACTGCCCGCCCAGCAGCAGGCCGGTGGGGAAGAGGAACATGTTGACGACCGAGTGCTCGAAGCCCATGTAGAAGAAGACGATGATGGGCATCCACATGGCGATGACCTTGCCGGGCACGCTGGTGGAGACCATGGCGCCGACGACGCCGGTGGAGACCATCCAGTTGCACAGCAGGCCGCGCACGAACAGCGTGAGCATCCCAGCGGCGCCGTGCTCGGCGTAGCCCAGGGTGCGGGCCTCGCCGATCTCGCCCAGGCGCTGGCCCACCTCGTTCGGGTCCACGGAGAAGCCGTAGGTGACCACGATCGACATGAGCACCGCCACGGTCAGCGCGCCGGCGAGGTTGCCGGTGAAGACCAGCCCCCAGTTGCGCAGCATGGAGCGCCAGGTGACGCCGGGGCGGCGGTCGAGCAGGGCCAGCGGCACGAGCGTGAAGACGCCGGTGAGCAGGTCGAAGCCCAGCAGGTAGAGCATCGCGAAGCCGACCGGGAAGAGCAGCGCGCCCACCAGGGCGTCGCCGGTCTGCACGGTGACGGTGACCGCGAAGGCCGCGGCCAGCGCGAGGATCGCGCCGGCCATGTAGGCGCGCACGAGGGTGTCTCGGGTCGCCATGAGGGCCTTGGACTGGCCGGCGTCGATCATCTTCACGACGAGGTCGGGCGGGCTGACGTAGGACACGGCGCTGGTCTCCGGGGGGGATCGGCGGACCGCGGTCCGCGGAGGCGGTGCGGGGTCGCGCCACAGCCTGCGCCCGGCGTGTTTCACCGCGGTCAGGGCCCCGTCTCGGCCGCGTGAACTCCCGCTCTCGGCGGCGGGCGGGCGCTGTGAGCGGTGCTCAGCGCGCGGCGGGCACGGCCAGCGCGGTCGCGGCCAGTGCCAGCAGGGCCCCGGCCAGGCGCACCGCGTCGGCGCGGCGCAGCCGGCGCAGCAGGTGCGGGCGCGGGCCCTCGCGCCCCAGGCGGGCGTGGGTGGGCCCGGCCACCAGGGCCGTCGCCGCCCCGGCCAGGGCGCTGCCCGCCCCGGCGAGCACGAGGGCACCGCTGAGCGCCGTGGTGGCCAGCGCCCACGCCCAGGTGCCCAGCACCGCGCCGTAGACGAGGGCCACGACGGGGGTGATCCGCCGCGAGTGCGCGGAGTGCACCGCGGCCCAGTCGCGCTCGGGGACGGCCGCCAGCGCGGGGTAGACCACGAGCGTGACGACGAGTTGGTCGCGGCCGTGATGCTGGGCGCCGGCAAGTAGGGCTGTCAGCGGGTGCACGCCCCGGGCGCCCCCCGCGCCGCCGGGGGCGGCGCCGTCCCTGGCGTCTGCGCCGTCGCCGCCACCGGTCGGGGGCTCACGGCAGCGCGAACTGCGTCTCGTGCAGGTGCGCGTAGCGCCCGTGCAGGGCCATCAGCTGCGCGTGGGTGCCGCGCTCGACGACCCGGCCGGCCTCCAGGACGAGGATCTGGTCGGCACCGCGGATCGTGGAGAGCCGGTGGGCGATGACCAGCGCGGTGCGCCCGGTCAGCGCCTCGTCCAGGGCGGCCTGCACCGCGGCCTCGGAGGCGGAGTCCAGCGAGGCGGTCGCCTCGTCGAGCACCACCACGCGCGGCTGCGCCAGCAGCAGGCGGGCGATGGTCAGCCGCTGGCGCTCGCCGCCGGAGAAGCGGTAGCCGCGCTCGCCGACGACGGTGTCCAGCCCCTCGGGCAGCTGCGCCACCAGCTCGCCCAGGCGGGCGCGCTCCAGGGCCTGCAGCAGCTCGGCGTCGGTGGCGCCCGGGCGCGCCAGCAGCAGGTTCGAGCGCAGCGACTCGTGGAAGAGGTGCCCGTCCTGGGTGACGACGCCGACGGCGGAGCGGATGGAGGCCGCGGTCAGGTCGCGCACGTCCACCCCGCCCAGGCGCACCGCGCCGCCGGAGACGTCGTACAGGCGCGCCAGCAGCTGGGCGGTGGTCGACTTGCCCGCCCCCGAGGAGCCCACCAGCGCGACGACCTGCCCCGGCTCGACGCGGAAGGTCACGTCGTGCAGGACGGGCACGCCGCCGCGCGCGTCGAGGACGGCGACGTCCTCCAGGGAGGCCAGGGAGACCTCCGAGGCGGCCGGGTAGGCGAAGTCGACGTGGTCGAACTCCACCGTCAGCGGCCCGGCCGGCAGCGCCCGCGGGCGCTCGGGGTCGCGCACCAGCGGCACCAGGTCCAGCACCTCGAAGACCCGCTCGAAGCTGACCAGGGCGCTCATAACGTCCACCCGGGCCCCGGCCAGCGCCGTCAGCGGCGCGTACAGGCGCGTCAGCAGCAGCGCGAGGGTGACGATGCTGCCGGCGTCCAGGCGCCCGCCGACGGCGGCCAGGCCGCCCACGCCGTACACCAGCGCCAGCGCCAGCGCCGAGGCCAGCGTCAGGGCGGTGACGAACACGGAGTTCAGCACGGCGGTGCGCACCCCGATGTCGCGCACCCGGCGGGCGGCCTCGGCGAAGGCGCGCGACTCGTCGTGCGGGCGGCCGAAGAGCTTGACGAGGGTGGCGCCGGGGGCGGAGAAGCGCTCGGTGGACTGGTTGGTCATCGCGGCGTTCAGCTGGGCGGCCTCGCGCGAGAGCGCCGCCAGGCGCCGGCCCATGCGGCGCGCGGGCACGAGGAACACCGGCAGCAGCACCAGCGCCAGCACCGTCACCAGCCAGGACGTCGTGAGCATCACGGCCGCGGTGAGCACCACGGACACGGCGTTGCCCACGACGCCGGACAGGGTGCCGGAGAAGGCGCGCTGGGCGCCGAGCACGTCGCTGTTCAGGCGGGAGACGAGGGCGCCGGTGCGGGTGCGGGTGAAGAACGCCACCGGCATGCGCTGCACGTGGTCGAAGACGCGGGTGCGCAGGTCGAGGATGAGGTCCTCGCCGATCCTGGCCGACAGCCAGCGCACCCACAGCCCCAGGGCCGCCTCGGCCAGGGCCACCAGCGCGATGAGCACCGCCAGCAGCACCACGCGCCGGCCGTCGCCGGCGGTGACGGCCTCCACCGCGCGCCCGGCGAGCACCGGCGAGGCCACGGCCAGCACCGAGGTGACCACGCTGCCGGCGACGAAGACCCCCAGCCGGCCCCGCCGCTCGCGCGCGAGGTCAAGGACGCGCTGGACCGTCTCCCGGGAGAGGGGCCGCTGCTGCTGCTCCGCGCTGGTGGCCCGCCACAGCGAGTGCCACGCGGCCGACTCCATCGACACGCCTGCAGGCTAGGCCCCGCCCGCGACACGGGCACCCCGCCGGGGGGCCCGGTTCACCAGCCGAGGCTGCCCGGACCGCCCTTGAAGGGGCCGACGACGTCGTCGCTGACCCAGCCGCCGTAGAAGCCGCCCGGCTGCGGGCGCACCTCCTCCTCGTCGAGCAGGCACACCACGCGCCCGGGGGCGCAGCCCGGGTACAGCGAGACGGCCCCGGCCAGGTCGGCGAAGGCGGCGGTGGGGCTGGGGTAGGACCACGCCGCGCGCTCGGCCGCGACGGAGCCGTCCGGGGCCAGGACGTCCAGGTAGCCGGCCAGGCCCTTCCACTCGCACCAGCTCTCCCCCGCGGCAGGCCGCAGCAGGCCCGGGTCGAGCGCGGCCGGGGCGAGGTAGTACGTCGGCGGGTGGCTGGTCTCCAGCACCCGCCACGCCAGGCGCGAGCCGGCGGGGGCGTCGGCCAGGACCGCCCCGTCGACGAGCACGCGCACCCGGCGCCGGGCCACCTCCAGGCGCGGCGGGCGCGGGTAGTCCCACACGGACTCCTGCCCGGGGCCGGGGGGCACCGGGCGCACGCCGGGCGGCAGGACGGTCACGGGGCCTCCTCGGGGCGGGGCGGGTCGGGCTCGTCCAGGGTGAGGCGCGCGGCGTGCCGCAGCATCCCGGGGACCCCCTCGGCGGCGGCGACCGCGCGCTGCCAGCGCGCGCCGCTGCCGCGCCGCAGCACCGCCGCGACGCCCTCGCGCACCAGCGCCTCGTCGCCGGCGGCGGCCAGGGCGGGCGCGACGTGCTCGAGAAGGTCGCCGACCACCTGCGCGGCCGGGCGGGGGGTGCCGGTCAGCGGGTGCACCAGCTCGCCGTCCACGCCGTCGCAGGAGGCGCGCCAGGAGGCCAGGCGCAGCACCTCCACGCGGGCCTCGGGCACCGGCCGCCCGGCGCGGTGCGCGGCGACGGCGGTGTCGGCCAGCGCCCGCACCAGCCCGGCGAGCACCACGGCGTCGTCCACGCGCAGGCACACGTCGGCCACCCGCACCTCCACGGTGGGGTAGCGCGCCGAGAGGCGGACGTCGAAGTAGAGCATCCCGGTGTCCAGGGGCACCCCGGTGGCCAGCGCCCGCCGCACCAGGGCGTCGTAGCCGGCGGCGTCGCCGACGGCGTCGGTGGGCCCGGCGGTGGGCCAGCGGTCCCACACCCGCGAGCGGTAGCTGGCGTGGCCGGTGTCCAGGCCCTGCCAGAACGGGGAGTTCGCGCTCAGCGCCAGCAGCACCGGCGCCCAGGGCCGCAGCCGGTCCAGCACCGCGGCGCCCTCGTCGCGGTCGGCGACGCCGACGTGCACGTGGCAGCCGCACGTGAGCTGCTCGCGCGAGAGCAGCCCGAAGCGCTCGCGCAGCCGCTCGTAGCGCTCCCCGGCGGACAGGGTGGGCACCCCGCCCAGCGGGTGGGTGCCCAGGGCCAGCAGCGCCGCGCCGCCCGCGCCGGCGGCCGCGGCCAGCTCGCGCCGGCGCGCCAGCAGGTCCGCGCGCAGCTCGGCCAGCGAGGTCTGCGGCGCCGAGCCGGTCTCCACCTGCTCGCGCTGCAGCTCGCTCTGGCCGCGCCCGGGCGCCAGCACGCCCAGCACGCGGGGCGCGTCGGGGCGGGCGGTGCCGTCGACGGGGTCGGCGAGCAGGTGCTCCTCCTCGACCCCGACGGTGCGCGCGCCGGCCCCGCTCACCCCCGCGCCCCGGGGGTGCCGGCGCCGACCGGGCGGCCGGCGCGGCGCTGGCGCAGCACGCCCACCGTCACCACCGCGGCCGTCAGCACGGCCGACAGCCCCAGCTCCACGCGCTGGCCGGGCAGCACCACCATGAGGACCAGCACCGCGGCGATGAAGGCGAGGGTGGCGTACGTCAGCCACGGGAACAGCCACATGCGCACCGCCGGCCGGCGCCCCTCGGCGTCCAGCTGCCGGCGCACCCCGATCTGCGACAGGGCGATGAAGGCGTAGACGACCAGGGCCAGGGCGCCGCTGGTGGCCAGCAGCAGCTCGAAGATGCGGTCCGGCAGGGCGTAGTTGCCCACGACGGCGAGGAAGCCGACGGCGGTGGAGGCCAGGATCGCCCCGCGCGGGACCCCGCCGGGCGAGACCCGCCCGAACCACGCCGGGGCGTCCCCGCGCCGCGAGAGCGAGAACGCCATGCGCGAGGCGGTGTAGAGGGCGGAGTTCAGGCAGCTGGCCACGGCGGTGAGGATGACCAGGTCCATGATCGTGGAGGCGCCGGGGATGCCGATGGCGTCCAGGACGCTCTGGTAGGAGCCGTCGCGCTCCAGGGCCGGGGAGTCCCACGGCACCAGGGCGACGATGACGGCGATCGAGCCGATGTAGAACAGCCCGATGCGGCCGATGACGGAGTTCACGGCCCTGCGCACCCCGCGCTCGGGGTCGGGGGACTCCGCCGCGGCGATGGTGACGATCTCGGTGCCCATGAAGCTGAACATCGTCAGCAGCACGGCGGCCAGCACCGCGCCGAAGCCGTTGGGCAGCAGACCGCCGGCCGCCGACAGCCCCGGGGTCCCGCTGACGTCGGAGCCGGGCAGCACGCCGAGCACCGCGAGGACGCCCACGGCGATGAAGGCGAGGATCGCGACGACCTTGACCATGGCGAACCAGAACTCGAACTCGCCGAAGTTGCCGACGCTGGCGAGGTTGGAGGCGGTCAGCAGCACGGTGACCAGCAGCGCCCACACCCACTGCGGGGCGCCGATCCAGCCGGTGAGGATCTCCGCGGCGGCGGTGGCCTCCACGGGGATCACCAGCACCCAGAACCACCAGTACAGCCAGCCCACGCTGAACCCGGCCCAGCGGCCCAGGGCCCGGTCGGCGTAGGTGGAGAAGGAGCCGGTGTCCGGGTGGGCGGTGGCCATCTCCCCCAGCATCCTCATCACGAGCACCACGAGGGTGCCGGCGAGGACGTAGGACAGGAGCACGGCCGGGCCGGCCTCGGCGATGGCGCTCTTGGACCCGACGAACAGGCCCGCGCCGATGACGCCGGCGATGGAGATCATGGTGATGTGCCGGGGCTTGAGCCCCGTCCCCAGGTCCGTCTGCTGCTCGGTGCGCACGTCGCTCCTCCCGTCCCCGGTCCGGCGACCGGTGCGCGGCACTGTGCACCACAGCGCGCCGTCACGACCACTCGCGGACCGTCACGGCCGCGGGGCGGTAGCCTCCCGCGACGTGCCCACCACCGCCACCACCACCCGCGTCGACCGCGACGGCCTGCTGGAGTTCGCCCGCGGCCGCCACCACGTCGTCCTGCTGACCCGCCGCGCGGACGGCTCGCCGCAGCTGTCCCCCGTGACCGCCGGCGTCGACGCCGAGGGCCGCTTCGTGATCTCGTCCTACCCCGAGCGCGCCAAGGCCGTCAACGCCCGCCGCGACCCGCGCGTCAGCGTGCTGGTCCTCTCCGACGACTTCGGCGACGCGTGGGTGCAGGTCGACGGCACCGCGGAGGTGCTGGACCTGCCGGAGGCGCTGGAGCCGCTGGTGGAGTACTTCCGCTCCATCTCCGGCGAGCACCCCGACTGGGACGAGTACCGCGAGGCGATGTCGCGGCAGGGCAAGTGCCTGCTGCGCGTCACGCCCGAGCGCTGGGGGCCGGTGGCCACCGGCGGCTTCCCCGCGCGCCTGTCCGGCTGAGGCGGGGGCGGAGCGGGCCGCGCGGGGCTCAGCCGGTCCCGCCGGGGTCCGGCTCCTCGCGCACCCGCTCGCACACGGCCCGCACCAGGTCCTCGTCGGGCACCACGCCGTGATCGCGGCGCGCGTGCTCGTCCACCTGCGCCAGGACCGCCGCGAGGTCCTCGCCGAGGAACTCGCGGTGGCAGCCGGGCACCACGTCCCCGCAGCGGAACGCCTTCACGCCCCCACCCCCCTCACCCCGCCGGCCCCGCCGGCCGGGCCCGCGCCGGCGGACAGCTCCAGCACCAGGTCCTCCACGCCCACGAGCCCCACGTACCGGCCGGTGGCGTCGGTGCACACCAGCGGGTCGAAGCGCAGCTGCGGCGCGCGCGAGACGGCGCGCGCGGCGGCCTCGGGCACCGACGTCTCCGGCGCCAGCGCGCTGAGCACCTCGCGCACCCGCGGGCCGGCGCCGGCCGCGGCGGCCGGCAGCACCAGCGCCCGCGGCACGTCGCGCTCGTCGACCACGACGACCGGGGCGCCGTCCTCGACGACGGCGCGCGCCGCCTCGTCGACGGCCCGGCAGGTCTTGCTGCGCCGCGCCAGCCGCCCCGCCCCGCCGGGCGCGGCCGGCGCCGGGGCGGCCGGGGCGGTGCTGAGCAGCCGGCGCGCCCGCGGCGACAGCGGTGCGAAGGACCCGGCCGGGCGGGCCAGCAGGAAGCCCTGCACCAGCGGCACGCCCATCGAGCGCAGCACGTCCAGCTCGGCGGGGGACTCCACGCCCTCGGCGAGCACCCACGCATCCAGCCGGTCGGCGCACTCGCCGAGGAAGCGCACCACGGAGCGCTTGACGAGGTCGCGGTCCAGGTCGCGCACGAGCTGCAGGTCCACCTTGAGCACGTCGGGGCGCACCAGGGCCATGCGCAGCAGGCCGGAGTGCCCGGTGCCCACGTCGTCCAGCGCGACGCGGGCACCGCGCTCGCGCAGCGCGGCCAGCGCCCCGGCCAGGGCGGCGTCATCGCAGTCGGTGTGCTCGGTGACCTCCAGGACGACCGAGGTCAGGTCCTGCCCGTCCAGCAGCTCCCGCACGCGCGGGTCGCCGAGCGACTCCGGGGCCGCGTTGAGGGCCAGGAAGGTCCCGTGCGGCAGCCGCCGGCGCAGCGGCAGCGCCGCGCGCAGCACCAGCAGGTCCAGCGCGGCGCTGCGGCCGAGCCGGCGCGCGGCGCCGAACCACTGCTCGGGCCCGTGCGGGGGGTCGAAGCGGGAGAGCACCTCGTACCCGGCGACGCGGCCGGCGGCCACGTCGACCACGGGGTGCAGCACCAGCCGCAGCCGCTCGGGGCGGGCGACGAGCTCGTCGAGGCGCCGGGACCACTCGTCCGCCGTGGACCGCTCGCGCGGGTGGTGCGGGACCGCACGGGCTGCCCCCACGTCCACCTCCTCCCCGCCGCCGTCGGCGGGCACGCGCCGGCCCTGCGCCCGGCTCGCGCCGAGGTCCCCGGGAGCATAGTGCTGTGACTGCATGGTCACAGTTCGTAGTGAGGTGGTCTCGCGCTCAAGGTCCCCGGGCGCGGTGCCGACGCCCTCGACGTGGCAGGCACCCGGCTCCGGCGCGGCACCGCGCGCCCGTGCGGGACCGCCCCGGCGCCCAGGACGCTGGGCACCGCGCTGGGCACCGCGCTGGGCGCCGCGCTGAGCGCCGTGCTGCTCGCCGTCCCGGCCTCCGCCGCACCGGCCACCCCCTCCCCCGCCGCCACCTCCGGCGCCACCACGGGCACGGCCGCCGCCGCGCGCGCCGAGGCGGAGGCCGCGCGCGCCGCCGCCGAGCGGGCCGGCGCGAGCGCGGCCGACGTCCAGCGCGCGCTGGTCGAGCAGCGCGCGGCCGTGCAGCGCGCCGCCGGCGCCGCCGTGGCCGCCGAGGTCGAGCAGCAGCGGCTCAGCGCGGGCGCGGCCGACGCCCGCGCCCACGGCACCCGCCGCGTGCGCGCGCTGTACATGGGCCCGGCGCGCGGCCTGACCGGCAGCGGCGGGTACGCGGTGGTGCGCTCGCTGCTCACCGGGGCCGACCCCGCGCAGGCGCTGCGCGCCCGCGAGATCGCCGACGGCCCGCTCGCCGCCGGCTCGCGGGCGGGCGAGGCCGCCACCGCCGGGGCCGTGGCCCGCGCCGCGGACGCGCGCGCCGCCTCCGCCGCCGCCGACGCGGCCGCCGTCGCCGGCGTGGCCGCGCTGCGCGAGCTCTCCGCGCGCTCGGGGCGGCTGCAGCAGGACCTCGCCGAGGCGCAGCGGCGGGTGGGCTCCCTCGACGCGCGCGCCGCGCGGCTGCAGGCCGCCGAGGACGCCGAGCGGGCGCTGGCCGCCGCGCGCGCGGCCGCCGCGGCCGCCGCGGCCGAGGCCGCCCGCGCGACCTCCGCGGTGCGCGCCGCGAGCGCCCCCACCGGGTACGCGGACCTGTACGCGCGGGCGGCGACGACGTGCCCGGGGATGCGCGCGGCGCTGCTGCAGGCCGTGGGCCAGGTCGAGAGCGGGCACGGGCGGAACGTGGGCCCCTCCTCGGCCGGGGCGTTGGGGCCGATGCAGTTCATGCCGGCCACGTTCGCCGCCTACGCGGTCGACGGCGACGGCGACGGGGACACCGACGCGCTGGACCCGGCCGACGCGGTGTTCACCGCCGCGCGGTACCTGTGCGCCAACGGCGCCGGGCGCGGGCGCGCCGCGGAGGCCGGTGCCCTGTTCCGCTACAACCACGCCGACTGGTACGTGGCGATGGTGCAGCGCGTGGCCGACGAGGTCGCCGCCGGCGGCGGGGACCCGCTGCCTGCCGGCTGAGCCCTCAGGAGCGGCCGGCGCCCTCGTCCAGCCGCAGCAGCGCGGTGCCCTCCAGGGTCTGCACCTCCACCGCCGAGATGCGCTCGCGCGTCAGCGAGGTGGCACCGCTCAGGCGCGCGTCGCGTCCGGGCACGGCCGTCCAGGTGCCGATGCGCTCGGCGCGGCCCTCGGCGTCCTTGACGACGAGGGCGTACGGGTAGGACCGGCCGGCGGTGTCGGAGGCGTAGGCGCACACCAGGTCCACCCGCGTGCCCCAGGCCACCGGCGTCAGCTGCGCGGTGGCGGTCAGCGGCACCGGCACCAGCGGCTCCAGGGAGCGCACCGAGCCCGCCCCGGCGCCCGGGGGCTCGGTGGACGGGGCGGGCGCGCTGGACGGGGCGGGCGCGCTGGACGGGGCGGGCGCGGTGGGCAGCGCGGTGGGCACCGCGCCGCCGTCGCCCAGCACCGCCGCCCCGGCCAGCACGGCCAGGCACGCGGCGGCCGCCCCGCCGGCGAGCAGCACCAGGCGGCGCCGGCGGCGGCGGGCGCGCACCTCGCGCAGCAGGCGCGGCAGCAGGGTGTCCGGCGCGCGCGGCGGCGCCGGCGCCGGCGCCTCGTCGTCCAGGGCGGCGAGCACGTCCGCGGGCACGCGCGAGAGCAGCCCCGGCAGGCCGGCCAGGTCCTCCACGGCCGCCCGGCAGGACGCGCACCCGGGCAGGTGCTCCTCGAACGCGTCGCGCTCGGCGGGGCTCAGCGCCCCGAGCACGTACGGCCCGGCGCTCGTGGCGAACGCGTCGCCCGGTCCGCTCGTCACCGGCGGCTCACCCCCATCTCCTGCAGGGCCAGTCTGAGGTTCATCAGCGCGTAGTGGGTGCGCGACTTCACCGTGCCGGCGGGCACGCCCAGCGCGCGGGAGGCCTCGGCCACCGAGCGGCCCCGGAAGTAGCACTCGCGCAGCACGGCGCGGTGCTCGGGCGACAGGCGCTCCAGGGCCTGCGCGACCACCCACTGCTGCAGGACCTGCTCGGACTCGTCGACGACGGAGGAGTCGGGGACCTGCGCGCGCACGCTCTCGCGCCGCGCGCGCGCCGAGCGGCGCTGGTCGATGACCAGGCGCCGGGCGACGGTGAACAGCCAGGCGCGGTTGGAGCCGCTGGCGGGGTCCATGGCCCCCGGGTGGCGCCAGGCGCGCAGCAGGGTCTCCTGCACGACGTCCTGGGCCTCGGCGCGGTCCCCGGTCAGGGAGAGCACGTAGCCGAACAGGGCGCCGGCGTGCTCCTCGTGCAGCGCGCGCACCAGCTCCTCGTCGGCGTCGGTCACCGCGTCCCCGCTCCTCCCCGGCGCGCCCCGCGCGGGCCGCCGTCGTGCGGGGGAACGGTGCAGCGGGGCGGACGGTTCGACGGGCCCCGGCGAGGGCGCTTGGACGGGCGCCGGGCAGGGCGCCGGGCAGCGCACCGGGGAGGGCGCCGGGGGGAGGACCGGCACCGGCGGCAGCGCGGGCACCGGCACGGCGCGGGCACGCCGGGCCCCGCGCGGGCGGGTACCTTGTCGACCGTGACGAGCACGGCCCGGTCCTGGTCCCCGACCCCGGCGGACGCCCCGCCGGGCGAGCACGCCGGCCCCGCCGGCGAGCGCCGTCCCGGGCGCGGCCCGGACGGCGGCGCGCAGCCCCTGCGCGACTGGCTGCGCGACCTGCCGCTGCTGGCGGCCGGCGCGCCGGCGTTCGAGCCCGCCGAGGCCCCCGAGGACCCGCTGGAGCTGCTGGTGGCGTGGCTGCGCGAGGCGGCGGCGGCCGGGGTGCCCGAACCGCACGCGCTGACCCTGGCCACGGTCGACGCCGCCGGGCGCCCGGACGCGCGGGTGCTGGTGCTCAAGGACGTCGCCGAGTCGGCGCTGTGGATCGCCTCCGAGGCCGGCAGCCCCAAGGGCCGGCAGCTGGCGTCGGTGCCGGTGGCGGCGCTGGTCTTCTACTGGCCCCAGCAGGGCCGGCAGGTGCGGGTGCGCGGGCGGGTGCGCCAGGCCGACGAGCAGCGCGCCGCGCGCGACTTCCTGGAGCGCCCGGCGCACGGGCGGGCGGAGTCGCTGCTGGAGCGGCAGAGCCGGCCGCTGGACGAGGCGCACCTGTCCGACGAGTTCGCCGACGTCGACGACCTGGTGGAGCTGGAGCCGTCGGTGGTGGCCTCCACGTGGCGGCTGTGGGGCGTGGACGCCTCGCGCGTGGAGTTCTGGCAGTCCGCGCCCGACGGGCGGCACCTGCGGCTGCGCTACTCGCGCGCCGAGCACGGCGGCTACGACCGCCAGCTCCTGCGCCCCTGACGCGACCGCCGCGGCGTCCCCCGGCGCCGCGGGTGCGCGGGTGCCCGCGGCGCCGCTCAGACGGCGAGCGCCGTCAGCCGCCCGCCGCGGCGCTGCACCGACAGCGCCAGGCCGAAGGTGCGCGAGAGCAGCGTGGAGGTGAGCACCCGCTCCACCGGGCCGGAGGCCACCGCGCGCCCGCCGCGCAGCAGCAGCGCGTGGGTGGTGCCCACGGGGATCTCCTCCACGTGGTGGGTGACCATCACGGTCGTGGGCGCGGCGGGGTCGGCGGCCAGGGCCGTCAGGCGCCGCAGCAGGTCCTCGCGCCCGCCGAGGTCCAGGCCGCCGGCGGGCTCGTCGAGCAGCAGCAGCTCCGGGTCGGTCATCAGGGCGCGCGCGATCTGGGTGCGCTTGCGCTCGCCGTCGCTGAGGGTGCCGAAGGGCCGCTCGGCCAGGTGCGCCACGCCGAGCAGGTCCAGCAGCTGCAGGGCGCGCTCCTCGTCGTCGGGGTCGTACGCCTCCTGCCAGCGGCCGGTGACGCCGTAGGCGGCGGTGAGCACGACGTCGCGGACCTTCTCCTGCCCGGGCACCGAGCGCGCCAGGGCGGTGCTGGCCAGACCGATGCGCGGGCGCAGCTCGAAGACGTCGACGCGGCCGAGGCGCTCGCCGAGCACGCGCACGGCGCCGGAGGTGGGGAACAGCCGGGCGGCGGCCACCGAGAGCAGCGTGGACTTGCCGGCGCCGTTGGGGCCGAGCACGACCCAGCGCTCGCCCTCGCGCACGCGCAGGTCCACGGCGTCGAGCAGGACGCTGGTGCCGCGCCGCACGGTGACGGCGTCGAGGCCGAGGACCTCGTCCTCGGCGACGTCCTCGGCGACGTCCTGGGCGGTGTCCTGGGCGGTGGCGGTCCGCGCGGCGTCCGGGGTGGCAGGCACGTCGGGAACCCTAGCCAGCGCGCGGGAGCGCTGCCCGGCGGGGGGCCGGGCGCCGTCGTAGGCTGCGCCGCGTGCTCGACCTGCCCCGTTCCGCGCGGCTGGCGGCCTGGGGCACCGGTGTGCTCACCGGTGCCGCCGGCCCGGACGCCGCGGTCGCCGCGGTGGTGCGCGACGACGAACCGCACGCCGTGCGCTGGGACGGCGACGCGCCCACCGCCCCCGGCCCGGACCCGCACGACGTGCGCGCCCTGCTGGCCTCGCTGGCGGCCGCCGGGTGCGGGCCGCTGCTGCTGGCGCTGCCGGTGCCCGGCGACCCGGGGGGCCTGCCGGGCCCGCCGGCGGTGAACGTCGCGGCGCTGCGGGCCGGGGAGTGCGTGGTGGCCGAGCCGCCGGGCGCGGCCGGGCGCTGGGCGCTGGTGCCGGAGGTCACCGAGTTCGGCTCGGTGTGGGAGCCGGGGGCGATGGTGACGTGGGCGGTGCTGGGCGCGGCGCCGCGCCGGGCGCCGGAGAGCTCCAGCGTGGCCGACTCCGAGCGGGAGCTGCGCCTGGCGCTGGCGACCGCCACGCAGGCGCTGGCCGCGCTGGACGTGGCGCGCTGGCGCGAGGACGCCGCGGACCGCATCGCGGCGGTGCGCGACGGCGGCCTGGCGCGCGACGCGCTGCCGCCGGGCACCTCCCCGCGCGCGGCGCGGGTGCTGCAGACCGCGGCGCGGGTGCTGGCGATCGTGGAGCTGGCCGGGGAGGACGACGGGGCGGCGGTGACGAGCTTCGAGGCGACCTCGCGGGCGCGGGCGCTGCGCGAGGTCGCCGCGGTGGCCCGCCGCGCCGTGGTGGCCGCGGTCAACGCGCACGCCGAGCCCGTGCGGCCCTAGGCGCGCCCGGGCGCGGGCAGGGCGGCCAGCGCGCGGTTCTCCGCCGGCAGCCGGAAGCCGAGCAGCAGCACGGCGTTCAGGACGGTGAAGACCACCGCGGTGACCCAGCAGGTGTGCACCAGCGGCAGCGCGACCCCCTCCAGCACCACGACGAGGTAGTTGGGGTGCTTCAGCCACCGGTAGGGCCCGCGCACCACCGGCGGCATGCCCGGCACGACGATGACGCGGGTGTTCCAGCGCGGGCCCAGCGAGGCGATGCACCACCAGCGCAGGGCCTGGCTGAGCACGACCAGGGCCAGCATCGGCCAGCCCAGGGCCGGCAGGAAGGGGCGGTCGGCGAGCAGGGCCTCGGCCAGGCAGGCCAGCAGCAGGCCCGTGTGCAGCACGACCATCGGGCCGAAGTGGCCCCGGCCGGTCTCCACCCCGCCGCGCTCGAAGGACCAGCGCGCGTTGCGGGTGGAGACCACCAGCTCGGCCAGGCGCTCCACGCCGGTGGCCAGCACCAGCAGGGCGTACAGCAGCCCGGCGCTCACGCGGCGGCCCGCAGCAGGACCTGCTCGGTGCCCACGCCGGGGCCCACGGCCAGCACCAGGGCGTGCTCGCCGGGCACCCGCTCGGTGGCGGCCAGCACGTGCAGCACCGAGGAGCTGGACAGGTTGCCCACCTCGCGCAGCGAGTCCCAGCTGGGCGCCAGCGCCCCCTCGGGCAGGCCCAGGGCCCCGGAGACGGCCTGCAGCACCTTGGGCCCGCCGGGGTGCACCACCCAGCGCTGCACCCCGGCCACGTCCAGGCCCCGCTCCCCCAGCAGGGCGTCGACCTCCGCGCCCAGCTCGGCGGCCAGCAGGTCCGGCAGGTCCGGGGCCAGCACGATGCTGAAGCCGGAGCTGCCCACGTCCCAGCCCAGCGAGCCGGCGGTGCCGGCGAACAGCCGGCTGCGCGAGGCCAGCACGTCCCAGCCGGGGGTGCCGGCGGCCCGCTCGGCCCCGGCGAGCACGACAGCGGCGGCGCCGTCGCCGAACAGTCCGCTGGCGACGAGGTTGGCGGTGGAGCGGTCGTCGTGCTGCAGGGTCAGCGAGCACAGCTCCACCGAGACCAGCACGCCCACCTGGTCCGGGTGCCCGGCGAGGTAGTCGTCCACGCGCGCCAGGCCGGCGGCGCCGCCGGCGCAGCCCAGCCCGAAGGACGGCAGCCGCTTGACGGTGGGGCGCAGTCCCCCGCGCACCACCAGCGCGGCGTCCAGGGAGGGGGCGGCCACGCCGGTGACGGTGGTGAACAGCAGGAAGTCCACCTCCTCCGGGGCCACGCCGGCGCCGGCCAGGGCGCCCTTCAGGGCCCGCTCGGCCAGGTCCAGGCCCACCTCGGCGAACGCCGCGTTGGTGGCGGTGAAGGAGCCCAGGTCCGCGTAGCGCTCCAGCGGCACCGCCAGGTGCCGGCGCTGCACGCCGCTGGCGGCGTGCAGGCGGTGCAGCAGGCGCCGGCGCGGGCCCTCCGGGGCCAGCAGGGGCACGAGCTGCTCGGAGACCTCCTCCTGCTCGTAGCGGTGCGGGGGCAGGACGGGTTCCACCGCGACGACCCGGGAGGTCGGGGGGGACGTTCGGGTCGGCGCGGTGGACGGCATGGGCCGATGCTGTCTCAGAGGACCGACTCGTACACCTCGAGGGTGCGTCGGCCGATCGCGGACCAGCTGAAGGACTCCACCGCGCGGCGGCGCCCGGCGGCGCCGCGCTCGCGGGCGCGGTCGGGGTCGGAGACGGCCTCGGCGAGCGCGGCGGCCAGGTCGGCGACGAACCGGTCGGGGTCCACGGGGGCGCCGGTGCCGTCCTGCACCTGCTCGATGGGCACCAGCCAGCCGGTGACGCCGTCCTGCACGACCTCGGGGATGCCGCCGGTGGCGGTGCCGACGACGGCGGCGCCGCAGGCCATGGCCTCGAGGTTGACGATGCCCAGCGGCTCGTACACCGAGGGGCACACGAAGACCGTGGCCTGCGAGAGGTGCTGCAGCAGCTCCTCGCGCGTCAGGTGCCGGTCCAGCCAGACCACCCCGGAGCGCTGCTGCTGCAGCTCGGCGACCAGCCCGGAGACCTCCGCGGCGATCTCGGGGGTGTCGGGGGCGCCGGCGCACAGCACCAGCTGCACCTCCGGCGGCAGCTGCGCGGCGGCGCGCAGCAGGTGCGGCAGGCCCTTCTGGCGGGTGATGCGCCCGACGAAGACGACGCTGGGGCGGTCGGGGTCCACGCCGTTGGCGCGCACGAGGTCGCGGCCCTCCACGGGCGTCCACTCGGTGGCGTCGATGCCGTTGTGGACCACGTGCACCCGCGCGGGGTCCAGCGCCGGGTAGCTGCGCAGGATGTCCGCGCGCATGCCGGCGCTGACGGCGACGACCGCGGCGGCGGCCTCGAAGGCGGTGCGCTCGGCCCAGCTGGAGAGGGCGTAGCCGCCGCCGAGCTGCTCGGCCTTCCACGGCCGCAGCGGCTCCAGGCTGTGCGCGGTCACCACGTGCGGCACGCCGTGCAGCAGGGAGGCCAGGTGGCCGGCGGTGTTGGCGTACCAGGTGTGCGAGTGCACCAGGTCCGCGCCGGCGGCGCCGGCGGCCATCGGCAGGTCCACCCCCAGGGTGCGCAGCGCCGCGTTGGCGCCGGCCAGCTCGGCGGGCTCGCCGTAGGCGGTGACGCCCTCCTCCGCGCGCTCGGCGCCGAAGCAGCGCACGAGCACCTCGGGGCCGCCGTCGAGGGCGCGCAGCGCCCGCACGAGCTCGGCGACGTGCACGCCGGCGCCGCCGTAGACCTCCGGCGGGTACTCCTTGGTCAGCAGGTCCACGCGCATGATCACTCCTCGTGCTCGGCCGGTGCTCGCCCGGTGACGGTGCTCCTCGCGCCCGGTCGTGCCGGGCCGACCACCCCGCTGCCGTGACGACTTCGGGGTGTTGCCCGGGCATCGTGGCGGTCGCGGCCCTATGGTGCCCCTCGTGGCTGCTCCCAACGTCCTCGCGATCGTCCTCGCCGGCGGGGAGGGCAAGCGGCTCATGCCCCTCACGGCGGACAGGGCCAAGCCGGCCGTGCCGTTCGGCGGCACCTACCGGCTGATCGACTTCGCCCTCTCGAACCTGGTCAACGCGGGCTACCGCAAGATCGTGGTGCTGACGCAGTACAAGTCGCACAGCCTGGACCGGCACATCTCGCAGTCCTGGCGGATGTCCAACCTCTTCGGCAGCTACATCGCCTCGGTGCCGGCGCAGCAGCGCGTGGGCAAGCGCTGGTACCTCGGCAGCGCCGACGCCATCTACCAGTCGATGAACCTCATCTCCGACGAGCGCCCCGACATCGTCGTCGTGGTCGGCGCCGACCACGTCTACCGCATGGACTTCTCCCAGATGGTCGACGCGCACATCGCCTCCGGGGCGCCGTGCTCGGTCGCGGCGATCCGCCAGCCCATCTCGCTGGCCGACCAGTTCGGCGTCATCCAGACCGAGCCGGGCAGCAGCCGCATCGCGCAGTTCCTGGAGAAGCCGAAGAACCCGCAGGGCCTGGCCGACTCCCCGCACGAGGTCCTGGCCTCGATGGGCAACTACGTCTTCGACGCCGACGCGCTCGTGGACGCGGTCACCCGCGACGCCGAGGAGGAGGACTCCAAGCACGACATGGGCGGGGACATCGTGCCCGACTTCGTCGAGCGCGGCCTGGCCGGCGTGTACGACTTCAAGGACAACGAGGTGCCCGGCGCCACCGACCGCGACCGCGCCTACTGGCGCGACGTGGGCACCATCGACGCCTACTTCGAGGCCCAGATGGACCTCATCTCGGTGCTGCCGGTCTTCAACCTCTACAACTACGAGTGGCCCATCATCGCCGCGCAGGACTTCTACCCGCCGGCGAAGTTCGTGCACGGCTGGCAGGGCACCTACGGGCACGCGGTCAACTCGATCATCTCCGCCGGCACCGTCGTCTCCGGGGCCCTGGTGGAGAAGTCCGTGGTCTCCCCGCGGGTGCGCCTGGACTCCTGGGCCCACGTCAGCGAGTCCGTCCTGATGGACAACGTGCAGGTGGGCCGGCACGCGGTGGTGCAGCGGGCGATCCTGGACAAGAACGTCGTCGTGCCCGAGGACGCGCGCGTGGGCGTGGACCCCGAGGAGGACCGCGCCCGCGGCTTCACCGTCACCGACTCCGGCATCACCGTCGTCGGCAAGGGCCAGACGATCCCGCCGCACTGAGGCGACCCGGGCCCCGCGCGCCCCTGTCGCGCGCGGGGCCCGGTGCGGCAGCATCCGTGCCATGACTTCCCCCGCACCCGCCGGCGACCGTCCGGTGCGCATCGGCGTCCAGCTCCAGCCCCAGCACGCGCAGTACCCCGCGATCCGCGCGGCCGCGGCGCGCGCGGAGGAGATGGGCCTGGACCTCGCCTTGAACTGGGACCACTTCTACCCGCTGTACGGCGACCCCGACGGCCTGCACTTCGAGTGCTGGACGATGCTGGCCGCCTGGGCCGAGGCCACCAGCCGCATCGAGATCGGCGCCCTGGTCACCTGCAACAGCTACCGCAACCCCGAGCTGCTGGCGGACATGGCCCGCACCGTGGACCACGTCTCCGCGCACGACACCGGCACCGGCCGCCTCGTGCTCGGCATCGGCTCGGGCTGGTTCGAGAAGGACTACGCCGAGTACGGCTACGAGTTCGGCACCGCCGGCGGCCGGCTGGACAAGCTCGCCGAGGACCTGCCGCGCATCGAGTCGCGCCTGGCCAAGCTCAACCCGGCCCCCACCCGGCACATCCCGGTGCTCATCGGCGGCGGCGGGGAGAAGAAGACGCTGCGCATCGTGGCCCGGCACGCCGACATCTGGCACGGCTTCGGCGACCCGGAGACCATCGCGCGCAAGCACGAGGTCCTCGACGGGCACTGCGCGGCGATCGGGCGCGACCCGGGCGAGATCGAGCGCTCGGCCGGGGTGGACGCCGCCGACAGCCCCGCGGACAAGGGCGAGGCGCTGCACGCGGTGGGCACGCGGCTGTTCACGATCGGCGTCGGCGGCCCGGACTTCGACCTGGCGCCGCTGGCGGAGTGGGTGGCCTGGCGCGACGAGAAGAACGCCGCGCGCTCCTGAGGCGGGACCGGTCCGCCGCGCCGGGGCCGGCGCGGCGGACCGGTAGCCTCCGTGCCGTGCCCGGAACCCTCGACGCCACGTCGCCGGGCCCCGCGCCCGGCACCGCCCCCACGCTGCTGGTCACCGTCACCGGCGCCGACCGCCCCGGCGTCACCTCGGCGCTGTTCACGGCGCTGGCCGGCACCGACGCGGAGGTCCTCGACGTGGAGCAGGTCGTCGTCGGCGGCGTGCTGACCCTGGCCGTGCTGGTGGGCACCGGCAGCGCGGCGGCCGTCACCTCCGCCCTGAGCGGCTGGGGCGAGCCGCACGGGCTGGACGTGACCTGCACGGTGCGCGAGCCGGTCGCCCCGGCCGCGCGGCCGCGCCGGCTGCACGTGACGCTGCTGGGGGCTCCGCTGCTGCCCGCGGCGATCGCCCGCACGACCGCGGTGCTCGCCGAGCGCGGCGCGAACGTGGACCGGGTGCGGCGGATGTCCTCCACGCCGGTGACCAGCGTGGAGTTCGACGTCTCGGTGGACGCCACCGCCGCGGAGGTGCTGGACCTGCGCCGCGCGCTGGCCGCCGAGGCCGGCCGGCACGGCCTGGACGCGGCCGTCTCCCCCGGCGGCCTGGCCCGCCTGGGCCGGCGCCTGGTCGTCATGGACGTGGACTCCACGCTCATCCGCCAGGAGGTCATCGAGCTGCTGGCCGCGCACGCGGGCCGCGAGGCCGAGGTCGCCGCGGTCACCGAGCGCGCCATGCGCGGGGAGATCGACTTCGCCGCCTCGCTGCGCCAGCGCGTGGCGTGCCTGGAGGGCCTGGACGTCTCGGTGGTGCAGCGGGTGCGCGAGGCCGTGGTGCTCACCCCGGGCGCGCGCACGCTGTGCCGCACCCTGCACCGCCTCGGCTTCACCCTGGCGCTGGTCTCCGGCGGGTTCCTGGAGGTCGTCGGCCCGCTGGCCGCGGAGCTGGGCATCGCGCACGTGCGCGCCAACCGGCTGCAGGTGGTGCACGGGCGCTTCACCGGCCGCCTGCTGGGGCCGGTGGTGGACCGGGCGGCCAAGGCGGCGGCGCTGCGCGAGTTCGCGGCCGCCGAGGGCCTGCCGCTGCACCGCACGGTGGCCATCGGCGACGGCGCCAACGACCTGGACATGATCGGCGCGGCCGGCCTGGGCATCGCCTTCAACGCCAAGCCGGTGGTGCGCGAGCAGGCCGACGCTGCCGTGAACGTGCCCTACCTGGACGCGGTGCTGCCGCTGCTGGGCATCACCCGCGAGGACGTGGAGGACGCCGACCTGGCCGAGGAGGTCCTCGCCGAAGGCGCCGCGCCCGGGCCGCTCGCGGCGCGGCGCTGAACCGAGCTCGACGGCGCTGGACCGCGCTGGACCAGGCTGGAGGGCGCTGGACCGGGCTGGACGGCGCCGGCCGCACGACCCGGGCGGGTCGTGCGGCCGGTGGTGCGGGCGGTGCGCTCAGCCGCGGGTGCTGGCCCAGGTGGCCAGCGCCACCAGCGCGGCGACCACCAGGACCATCGTCCCGGCCAGCACGGCCAGGCGGCGGCCGCCGGAGGGCGGGGGCTCGGGGGCCACGGTGCGCCTCAGGACCCCATGGCGTGGAAGCCGCCGTCGACGTGGATCATCTCGCCGGTGGTGGCGGGGAACCAGTCCGACATCAGCGCCAGGGCGGCGCGGGCGGGCGGCTCGGTGTCCGTGACGTCCCAGCCCAGCGGGGAGCGCTCGCCCCAGGTGCCCTCCAGGGTCTCGAACCCGGGGATCGAGGTGGCGGCGGTGGTGCGCAGCGGGCCGGCGGAGACGACGTTGACGCGCACGCCCTTCGGCCCCAGGTCGCGGGCCAGGTAGCGGGCGGTGGACTCGAAGGCGGCCTTGGCCACGCCCATCCAGTCGTAGACCGGCCACGCCACGCGCGCGTCGAAGGTCAGCCCCACGACCGAGCCGCCGCTGCCCATGAGCGGCAGGGCCGCCACGGCGATCGACTTCAGCGAGTACGCCGAGACCTGCAGGGCCGTGGCCACGCTGGACCACTCCGTGTTGAGGAAGTTGCCGCCCATGGCGTCCTTGGGCGCGAAGCCGATGGAGTGCAGCACGCCGTCGAGGCCGTCGACGTGCTCGCGCACCCGGCCCTCCAGCGCGGCGAGGTCCTCCTCGCTCGTGGCGTCCAGCTCCACCACCGGCGCCGGCTTCGGCAGCCGCTTGGCGATGGTGGAGGTGATCTTCATCTGGCGCCCGAAGGACGACAGGACGACCTCGGCCCCCTCCTCCTGCGCCACCCGCGCGACCGCGAACGCGATCGAGCGGTCGGTGAGCACTCCGGTGACGAGCAGCCGCTTGCCGTCCAGCAGACCCATGGGTTCCCTCTCCGATCCTTCAGCTTCTGTCAGTGGCCCATGCCGAGGCCGCCGTCGACGGGCAGCACCGCGCCGTTGACGTAGCCGGCGTCGGCGAGGAACAGCACGGCCTGCGCGACGTCGTCGACGGCGCCGAACCGGGCGGCGGGGATGCGGCCCTTGTAGTCCGCCTGGGTGGCCTCGGGCAGCGCGCGCGTCATGTCCGTGTCGATGAAGCCGGGGGCGACGACGTTGGCGGTGATGCCGCGCCCGCCCAGCTCGCGGGCGATGGAGCGGGCCAGGCCGACCATGCCGGCCTTGCTGGCCGCGTAGTTGCTCTGCCCCGGCGAGCCGTACAGGCCCACGACGCTGGAGACGAAGACGATGCGCCCGCGCTTGGCGCGCACCATCCCGCGCACGGCGCGGCGGGCGCAGCGCCAGGCGCCGGCCAGGTTGGTGTCGACCACGGCGTCGAAGTCCTCGTCGGCCATGCGCATGAGCAGCTGGTCGCGGGTCACCCCGGCGTTGGCCACGAGGACCTCCACGGGCCCGTGCGCAGCCTCCACCTCGGCGAACGCCGCGTCCAGGGAGGCGCCGTCGGTGACGTCGGCGCGCACCCCGAGCAGGCCCTCGGGCGCCTCGCCGGAGCGGTGGGTCACGGCCACGCGGTCGCCCTGCGCGGCGAAGGCGCGGGCCACGGCCAGGCCGATGCCCCGGTTGCCGCCGGTCACCAGCACGCTGCGCGGCGTGCGCCCGGTGGCGGGGCTGCTCGCGGCCGCGGTCGCGGGGTCGGTCGTGGCGTCGGTCGTGGCGTCGGGCACGGGGAGGAAAGCTAACGCATCGGACCGCTGCTCACCGGGCGCGGGTGTCGGAGGGCGGGCTTACCGTGGCCTCGTGCCTTCGCACCCCACCCGCACCAGCGGGCTCCACGCCCCGGCCGACGACCCGGGCGTCTACCGGATCACCGCCGCCCCCACCGCGCACACCGACGACCTCGGGGTGCGCTACCGCAAGTACGTCGTCTCGATGCTCGTGCGCACCGCCTGCTTCGTGCTCTTCGTGGTCGTCGACCACTGGACGCGCTGGTTCTTCGTGGCCGGCGCGCTGTTCCTGCCGTACGTGGCCGTGGTGCTGGCCAACGCCGGGCGCGAGTCCAAGGGCCCGCCGCCGGAGTCCTTCTCCGTGCCCACCGCGCCGGTGCACGACCTGCCCGCCCTGGAGGCGCGCATCACCGCGGTGCGCTCGCCCGGCGACGACGCGCCCCGCGGGCCCGGCGAGCGCGCCTCCTGAGCGGCGCGCCGCGGGCGGCCGTCGCCGTCGCCGGCCGGCGGTGCGAGACTGGCGCCGTGGACACTCCAGCCGTCCCCGCTGCGCCGCGCACGCTCGGCAGCCGCGGGGAACCGGGGCACGAACCGCCGTCCGACCTCGTGTGCAGCGCCCGCGGCTGCACCTCCCCGGCCGACTTCGGCCTGATGTGGAACAACCCGAGCCTGCACACGCCCGAGCGCCGCAAGACGTGGCTGGCGTGCGAGCAGCACCGCGAGCACCTCACGCAGTTCCTCGGCGCGCGCGGCTTCCTGCGCGAGGTCGTCGGGGTGGACACCCTGCCCTCGTGAGGTCCGGCACGACCCCCGCCGGCGCCCGTGCCGGCGGGCAGCCCGCCGCGCCCGTCCCGGCGGGCGCCGGCGCGCGGGGCACCGGTGCGCGCGGCGTGCTCGGCCTGCTGCGCGAGCAGCGCTGGCGCCGCGGCCTGGCGCTGGCCGTGGCCGTGGGCGTGGTGTGCGTGCTGCTGGGGCAGTGGCAGTGGCACCGCCGCCAGGCGCGGCTGGCCGCCAACGCCCCCCTGGTCGGCAACTACGACGCCGCCCCGGTGCCGGTGGACGAGGTCCTGCCCGCCGGCGGGGCGCCGCTGGCCGCGCGCGACGCCTGGACGCCGGTGCGCGTGAGCGGCACCTACGACGCCGGCGCCACGGTGCTGGCGCGCAACCGCCAGCTCGGCGACGCGGTCGGCTACGACGTGCTCGTCCCGCTGGTGCTGGCCGACGGCACCGCGCTGCTCGTGGACCGCGGCTGGGTGCCCGCCGGCAGCACCAGCAGCGCCCCCGACGCGGTGCCCGCCGCACCGGGCGGGACGGTGAGCGTCACCGCGCGGGTGCGCCCGTGGGAGCCGGCGCGGCGCAGCAGCGTCCCGGCCGGGCAGGTCGCCTCGATCGCGCAGGAGCCGGTGCGGCGGGTCACCGGCGCCGCCGGCGTGGCGCGGCTGCGCGGCGGCTACGCGGTGCTGGCCTCGGAGGAGCCCGCCCCGGCGGTGGCCCTGCCGCGCGCCGGGCGGCCCGAGGTCGACGAGGGCCCGCACCTGGCGTACACGGTGCAGTGGTACGGCTTCGCGCTGACCGCGCTGGTGGTGTGGGTCGTCGCGGGTCGCCGCGAGCTGCAGGCCCGCGAGCTGCAGGTGCGCGGTGCGCTGTCCGCCCCGGGAGCCGCCCCGGACGGTGGTGGCGCGGCCGGCGGCGACGACGTGCCCGGTGGTGCGCCGGGCGGCCGGGACGAGGGCGGTGCGGTGCCGGGTGCGGCGACGGGCGCGGGGCCGGGCGCGGCCCGGCCGGCGCGGCGTCGCCCCGTGCGGGTGGCGCGGCCCGGCAGCGACGAGGAGGCCGAGGACGCCGAGGTGGAGGCCGGGGCGCGGCCCCGGCGCTGAGGTCGGCGCTGAGCGGCCGCGCTGAGCGACGGCGCACCCCGGCGCGACGGCCGGGGAGGTGATGCTGCGTGTATCACTCACCACACTGCGCAACAATGGTGTCATGGATCTCGGGCTCAGCGATCGCGTCTACATCGTCTCCGGCGCCTCCACCGGTCTGGGGCTGGCGTGCGCGCGGCTGCTGGCCGACGAGGGCGCCCTGCTGGTGCTGTCCGCCGCGGACCCCGACGAGCTGACGGCCGTGGCCGGCTCCATCGGCGCGCCCGAGCGCATGCTGCTGGTGCCCGGCGACATCTCCGAGGCCGGCACCGAGACGCGCCTGGCGGCGGCGGCCAACGCCCGCTTCGGGCGCCTGGACGGCGCGGTCGTCTCCTGCGGCACCGCCCCGACCTCGTCGGTCCTGGAGGCCACCGACGCCTCCTGGCGCGAGGCGTTCGAGACGAGCCTGCTGGGACCGCTGCGGCTGGCGCGCTCCGTCGCCAAGGCCGCCACCGGTGAGGGCGCCTCCCTGGTGATGCTGCTCTCGAGCACCGTGCGCAGCCCCGCCCAGGACGCCGGGGTGGCCAACGGGGTGCGACCGGGGCTGGCGATGGCCGCCAAGGCGCTGGCGGACGAGCTGGGCCCGCGCGGCATCCGCATCAACAACCTGCTGGTCGGCCAGGTGGAGGCGGACTCGCCCCTGGAGTTCGAGGAGCACGGTCCCCTGGACGGCGCCGGGCTCGAGAACGTCCCGCTGCGCCGCACCGGCCTGCCCGACGAGTTCGCGCGGGCGGCGGTGTTCCTGCTCTCCCCCGCGGCGTCGTTCGTGACGGGGGCCTCCCTCACCGTGGACGGGGGTGCCGACCGCTCGCTGTGAGCGGCCGGCGCCCCGCGCCCGCGGTGCCGTTCAGCTCGCCCGCTGCTCGGGCTCGGCCTCCCGCTGCTTGGCCCGTCCCCGCGTGGCCCCGCCCCTGCTGCGCAGCGACACGTCGCTCTCGCTGAGCAGGCGGTGCACGAAGCCGTACGAGCGACCGGCCTCCTCAGCCAGCGCCCTGATGCTCTTGCCCTCGGCGTAGCCCTTCGACAGCTCCTCCGCGAGCTGCGAGCGCTCGGCTCCGCTCAAACGGGATCCTCGCTTCACAGCCTCGGTCACAGCGACCTCCTCGACGTCGTCTCCGGCTCCACCATGGTCACCACCCGGAGCCGGATCGGCCAGTCGAACCCGCCGCGCACCCCGCCGCGCACCCCGCCGCGCACCCCGCCGCGCACCCCGGGGGGCGCCCCCGGGGACCCCGCGAGGGGCTGCGGGCGGGGTCAGGCCAGGGAGACCAGCTCGGCGTAGGAGGCGTTCCAGAGGTCCTCCACGCCGTCGGGCAGCAGGACCACCCGCTCGGGGTCCAGCGCCTCCACGGCCCCCTCGTCGTGGGTGACCAGGACGACGGCGCCCTCGTAGTGGCGCAGCGCGTCGAGGATCTCCGCGCGGCTGGCCGGGTCGAGGTTGTTCGTCGGCTCGTCCAGCAGCAGCACGTTGGCGCTGGAGACGACCAGCGTGGCCAGGGCCAGGCGGGTCTTCTCCCCGCCGGAGAGCACCCCGGCGGGCTTGTCGACGTCGTCGCCGGAGAAGAGGAAGGAGCCCAGCACGGTGCGCACCCGGGTGTCGTCCAGGTCCGGCGACGCCGAACGCATGTTCTCCAGGACGGTGCGCTCGACGTCCAGGGTCTCGTGCTCCTGGGCGTAGTAGCCGATCTTCAGCCCGTGGCCGGGGACGATCTCCCCGGAGTCGGGGGCCTCGACCCCGCCCAGCATCCGCAGCAGCGTGGTCTTGCCCGCGCCGTTGAGGCCCAGGATGACCACCCGGCTGCCGCGGTCGATGGCCAGGTCGACGCTGGTGAAGATCTCCAGGGAGCCGTACGACTTGGACAGCCCCCGGGCGGTCAGGGGGGTCTTGCCCGAGGGGGCGGGCTTGGGGAAGCGCAGCTTGGCGACCTTGTCCTGGACGCGGACGTCCTCCAGGCCGCTGACCAGCCGCTCGGCGCGCTTGGCCATGTTCTGCGCGGCCACGGCCTTGGTGGCCTTGGCGCGCATCTTGTCCGCCTGCGCCATCAGGGCGCCGGCCTTCTTCTCGGCGTTGGCGCGCTCGCGCTGGCGGCGCTTCTCGTCGGTGTCGCGCTGCTTGAGGTAGTTCTTCCAGCCCACGTTGTAGATGTCGATCGTGGCGCGGTTGGCGTCCAGGTGGAACACCCGGTTGACCACGACCTCCAGCAGCTCCACGTCGTGGCTGATGACGATCAGGCCGCCGGCGTAGTTCCTCAGGTGCTCGCGCAGCCAGGCGATGGAGTCGGCGTCCAGGTGGTTGGTCGGCTCGTCCAGCAGCAGGGTCTCGCTGGCGGAGAAGAGGATGCGGGCCAGCTCCACGCGGCGGCGCTGACCGCCCGAGAGGGTCTTCAGGGGCTGCTCGAGGATGCGCTCGGGCAGGTTGAGGTTCGCGCAGATGCGCGCCGCCTCGCTCTCGGCGGTGTACCCGCCCATGGCCACGAAGCGGGCGTCGAGCTTGGTGTAGCGGTCCATCGCCCGGTCGCGGACCTTGGGGTCCTCGCTGGCCATGTCCTGCTCGGCGCGGCGCAGCCGGGCCACGACGTCGTCCAGGCCGCGGGCGGACAGGATCCGGTCGCGGGCCAGGGTCTCGGGGTCGCCCGCGCGCGGGTCCTGGGGCAGGTAGCCGATCTCGCCGGAGCGGGTCACCGAGCCGGAGGCCGGCTGGCCCTCGCCGGCGAGCACCTTCGTCAGGGTGGTCTTGCCGGCGCCGTTGCGACCGACCAGGCCGATGCGGTCCCCGGCGGCGACGCGGAAGTTCACGCCCTCCATGAGGAGTCGTGCCCCCGCGCGCAGTTCGATGTCGGTGGCGACGATCACGTGGGCAGCTCGCAGCGATGAGGTGGGACGGGGTCCCCTCCATGGTACGCGGAGCGGGCCGGGCGTCAGGACCCTGCCGAACGGGGCACCGGCCGCCGCGGGCGCTCCCGCGCGGCCGCCGCGGTCGGCTAGCGTCCCGGGCATGGTCCCCCCCGCCCCCCGGCCGGCCGCCCCCGCGCCCGAGCGCGCCCGCAGCACCGGCGTCCGCCGCCCCGTCAACCCCGCCGCCGGCACCGCCATGGTCGCCGTCTTCGCGGCCCTGCTGTGCGCGCTGGCGGTGGCCGGCGCCGTCCCCGTCGGCGTGCTCGCCGTGCCGATCACCCTGCAGACGCTGGGCGTCATGCTGTGCGGGGCCGTGCTGGGGCCGTGGCGCGGCGCCGCGGCGGCGCTGGTGTACCTGGTGCTCGGCTTCGCGGGCCTGCCGGTGTTCGCGCAGGGCGGCAGCGGCCTGGGGGTGCTGGCGGGCGCCAGCGCGGGCTTCCTGCTGAGCTACCCGGTGGCCGCGCTGGTCACGGGCGCCGTGGTGCGCCCGGCGGCGCGCGCGGGCCGGCGCTTCGAGGTGCCCGGCCTGGTGGTCGGCTGCCTGGTAGGCGGCATCGTCGTCGTCTACGCCGGCGGGGTGGCCGGCATGGTCGTCAACGGCGGGCTCGACGTGGCCACGGCCGTCAAGACGTGCCTGGCCTACGTGCCGGGCGACCTGGTCAAGGTCGTGCTCACCGTGGTGGTCGCCGCGCCCGTGCTGCGCGCGTTCCCCCGCCTGCACGCCCGCGGGTGACCCCCGCGGTGCTTGCGGCGGCCACGCCTGCGGCGCTCGCGCGCGCGGCGGGCGGGCCGCGCCCCGCGCCGGCGTGATCCGGCTGCGGGGCGCCGCGGTGCTGGCCGGCGAGCGCGTCGTGCTGCACCCGCTGGACCTGGAGCTGGCCGAGCCGTCGGTGGCGCTGGTGGGCCCCAACGGCTCGGGCAAGTCCACGCTGCTGCGCCTGCTCAACGGGCTGGTGCTGCCCTCGGTGGGGGCGGTGAGCGTGGACGGCCTGGACACCGAGGCGGACCTGGCGCGGGTGCGCCGCCGCGTCGGCTTCGTCTTCCCCGACCCCGACGCCCAGCTCGTCATGCCCACGCCCGTGGAGGACGTGGCCCTGTCGCTGCGGCGCACCGGCGTGCCGCGCTCGGAGCGCCCGGCGCGGGCGCGCGAGCTGCTGGAGCGCCAGGGCCTGGGCGCGCTGGCCGACGCGGGGGTGCGCGAGCTGTCCTCCGGGCAGCGCCAGCTGCTGGCGCTGACGGCGGTGCTGGCCACCGAGCCGGCCGTGCTGGCCTGCGACGAGCCGACGACGCTGCTGGACCTGCGCACCGCCCGGCGCGTGGCGCAGGTGCTGCTGTCCTCCCCCGCCCAGCTCGTCGTGGCCACCCACGACCTGGCCCTGGCCCGGCGGGCGCGGCGCGCGCTGTGGCTGGAGTCCGGGCGCGTGGTCGCCGACGGCCCGGCCGGCGAGGTCGTCGCGGCCTACGCGGCGTCGGCGTGAGGACGGTCGCGTGAGCGGGCGCGGGGCGCCGGGGCGCCGGGTGCCGCTGCGCAGGCGCGGGCTGGACGTCGCACCGCCGCTGCTGGGCCGCCACGTGCCCGGGGGCTCCCCGCTGCACCGCGCCGGGGCGGGGGCGAAGCTGGCCGCCCTGGCGCTGACGGCGCTGGCCGCGGGGCTGGTGCGCTCGCTGGTCCCGCCGGCGGTGGCGGCGCCGGTGCTGGTGGCGCTGGCGGCGGCCGTGGCCGCGCTGGCCCTGGCCTGCGGGCTGGGGGTCGCGCACCTGCTGACGCAGCTGCGCCGGATGGCGTGGGTGCTGGTGCTGCTGGGCGCGGCGCAGTGGTGGCTGGAGGGCCCGCTGCGGGCGGTGGTGGTGCTCGCCGCGGTCGTGTCGTGCGTGTGGGCGGCCGCGACGGTGACGGCGACGACGCCGGTGGCGGTGCTGCTGGACGCGGTGGTGGCCGGGCTGCGCCCGCTGCGGCGCCTGGGCGTGCGCCCGGGCCGGGTGGCGCTGCTGCTGACGCTGGCGGTCAGCAGCATCCCCGTGGTCGCCGGCCTGCTGGCGCAGTCGCGGGCCGCGGCGGCCGCCCGCGGCCTGGACCGGGACGTGCGCGCGGTGCTGGTGCCGACCGCGGTGCGCGCCGTGGCGCACGCGGAGGCCCTGGCCGAGGCGCTGGCCGCGCGCGGCCTGGACGAGGGCCTGGACGACGACCTCGACGACGACCTCGACGACGACCCGGACCGCCCGGGCGGCCGGTCCGGGGAGCGCTCCGGGGGGCCGGCGACCGCGGCGGTGGCGCCGGACGCGCCGAGGGGGCGCTCACCGGTGGACCGGTGAGCGCCCCCTCGGGCGGCGGGTGGGCTCGGCTCAGACGTTGAAGCCGAGCGCGCGCAGCTGGTCGCGCCCCTCGTCGGTGATCTTCTCCGGGCCCCACGGCGGCATCCACACCCAGTTGATGCGGTGCCCGGCGACCACGTCGACCAGCGCTTGCTGGGTCTGGTCCTCGATGACGTCGGTCAGCGGGCAGGCCGCGCTGGTGAGCGTCATGTCGATGGTCGCCACGTTGTCGTCGGAAACCGTGAGCCCGTAGATCAGGCCCAGGTCGACGACGTTGATGCCCAGCTCGGGGTCGACGACGTCCTTGAGGGCCTCCTCGACCTCCTCCACGGGGGTGGGCACGGGACCGGCGGCCGCCCCGGCGGGGGCGGTCCCGGTGGTCTCGGTGGTCTCGCTCACGACGGCCTCCAGGTCTCGGGCGCGGGTGTCAGGCGCGGGTGTCAGGCGCGGGTGAGGAACCGGTCGTAACCGGTCTCCTCGAGGGAGTCGGCGAGCTCGGGGCCGCCCTGCTCGGCCACGCGGCCGTCGACGAAGACGTGCACGAACTGCGGCTTGATGTAGCGCAGGATCCGCGTGTAGTGCGTGATCAGCAGCACGCCGGGGCCGGTGCCGGCCAGCGAGCGGTTGACGCCCTCGGAGACGATCTTCAGCGCGTCGACGTCCAGGCCGGAGTCGGTCTCGTCCAGGACGGCGAACTTCGGCTTGAGCAGCTCCATCTGGAGGATCTCGTGGCGCTTCTTCTCGCCGCCGGAGAAGTGCTCGTTGACGTTGCGCTCGGCGAAGGTGGCGTCCATCTTCAGGTCGTCCATCGCCTGCTTGACGTCCTTGACCCAGGTGCGCAGCTTCGGCGCCTCGCCGTCGATGGCGGTCTTGGCGGTGCGCAGGAAGTTCGACACCGTCACGCCGGGGACCTCGACGGGGTACTGCATGGCCAGGAACAGCCCGGCGCGGGCGCGCTCGTCCACGCTCATCGCCAGGACGTCCTCGCCGTCCAGCGCGATGGAGCCGCCGGTGACGGTGTACTTGGGGTGGCCGGCGATGGAGTACGCCAGGGTGGACTTGCCGGACCCGTTGGGGCCCATGACCGCGTGCACCTCACCGGAGTTGATGGTGAGGTCGACACCGCGGAGGATCTCCTTGGTGCCGCCGTCGGCCTCGTCGACCGTGACGTGCAGGTCGCGGATCTCCAGCGTGGGCATCAGTTCTCCTCGGTGCTGCTCGTGCCGGCCAGGGCGGTCGCGGCGAGCTGGGTCTCGATCGTGGTCATGAGGCGCTCGGAGATCTCCGGCACGCCGATGCGCTCGACGATGCTCGCGAAGAAGCCGCGCACCACCAGGCGGCGGGCCTCCGGCTCGGGGATGCCGCGCGCCTGCAGGTAGAAGAGCTGCTCGTCGTCGAAGCGGCCGGTCGCCGAGGCGTGGCCGGCCCCGACGATCTCGCCGGTCTCGATCTCCAGGTTGGGCACCGAGTCGGCGCGCGCGCCGTCGGTGAGCACCAGGTTGCGGTTCAGCTCGTACGTCTCGGTGCCCTCGGCGGCGGCGCGGATGAGCACGTCGCCGATCCACACGGCGTGCGCGCCCTCGCCCTGCAGGGCGCCCTTGTACTCGACGTAGCTCTTGCAGTTCGTCGCCTCGTGGTCGACGAACAGGCGGTGCTCGAGGTGCTGGCCGGCGTCGGAGAAGTACACGCCCAGGGCCTGCGCGTCGCCGCCGGGGCCGGCGTAGCGCACGTTGGTGGACACGCGCACCGCCTTGCCGCCCAGGCTGACGGCGATGTGCCGCACGCGGGCGTCGCGGCCGACGAGCACGTCGTGCTGGCCGACGTGCACGGCGTCGGCGTCCCACTCCTGCAGGGTCACCACGGTCAGGTCCGCGCCGTCGCCGGCGCGCACCTCCACGCCGCCGCGGTGCGCGCCGGAGCCGGTGTGGCTCAGCACGACCAGGGCCTTGGCGTGGTGCCCGGCCTCGACGACGAGGTGGCCGGAGGTGGTGGTGCCCGCGGTGCCGCGCACGGCGACGAGCACCGGCTCGTCCAGCTCGGCCTCGGCGGGCACCGAGACCAGGTGGGCCTCGGTGGTGGCGGCCCAGCCGGTGACCGCGGCGCGGTCGCCGGGGGTGAACGCGGTGCCGGCGCCCACCTCCCGCGGGGTGCCGGTGCGGTGCACCACGGCCGCGGGGCCGCTGACCTCGACGGCGGCCGAGCCGGCCGGGCCGTCCTCGAAGAGGGGGGCGAGCTCGCCCAGCGGGGAGAACTTCCACTCCTCCTCGCGGCCGGTGGGCACGGCGAAGTCGGCGACGTCGAAGGACGTCACGCGCTCGGCGCGGCTGGCGTCGGGCACGACGCCCGCGCCGTGGCTGTGCGCCCGCGCCGCGTTGGGCGGCGTGGTCACCACGGCCCCGGTCTTCGTCTCGTCGACGGCGGTCATCAGCCGACGGCCCCTTCCATCTGCAGCTCGATCAGGCGGTTCAGTTCCAGCGCGTACTCCATGGGCAGCTCGCGCGCGACGGGCTCGATGAAACCGCGCACGATCATGGCCATCGCCTCGTCCTCGGCCATGCCGCGGCTCATGAGGTAGAAGAGCTGGTCGTCGCTGACCTTCGACACGGTCGCCTCGTGCCCCATCACGACGTCGTCCTCGCGGATGTCGTTGTAGGGGTAGGTGTCCGAGCGGGAGATCGTGTCGACCAGCAGCGCGTCGCAGCGCACCGTGGAGGCGGAGTGGTGCGCGCCCTCCAGGACCTGGATCAGGCCGCGGTAGGAGGTGCGCCCGCCGCCGCGGGCGATCGACTTGGAGACGATGGAGCTGGCGGTGTGCGGCGCGGCGTGCACCATCTTGGCGCCGGCGTCCTGGTGCTGGCCCTCGCCGGCCATGGCGATGGACAGCGTCTCGCCCTTGGCGTGCTCGCCCATGAGGTAGATCGCCGGGTACTTCATCGTCACCTTGGAGCCGATGTTGCCGTCGACCCACTCCATGGTGGCGCCCTCGGCGGCCGTGGCGCGCTTGGTCACCAGGTTGTAGACGTTGTTCGACCAGTTCTGGATGGTCGTGTACCGCACGCGGGCGTTCTTCTTCACGACGATCTCGACGACCGCGGAGTGCAGCGAGTCGCTCTGGTAGATCGGCGCGGTGCAGCCCTCGACGTAGTGCACGTACGAGCCCTCGTCGGCGATGATCAGCGTGCGCTCGAACTGGCCCATGTTCTCGGTGTTGATCCGGAAGTAGGCCTGCAGCGGGATGTCGACGTGCACGCCCGGCGGCACGTAGATGAAGGAGCCGCCCGACCACACCGCGGTGTTCAGCGAGGCGAACTTGTTGTCGCCGACGGGGATGACGGTGCCGAAGTACTCCTTGAAGAGCTCCTCGTGCTCGCGCAGGCCCGTGTCGGTGTCGACGAAGATGACGCCCTTCTCCTCCAGGTCCTCGCGGATCTGGTGGTAGACGACCTCCGACTCGTACTGCGCGGCGACGCCGGCGATCAGGCGCTGCTTCTCCGCCTCGGGGATGCCCAGGCGGTCGTACGTGCTCTTGATGTCGGCGGGCAGGTCGTCCCAGCTGGTGGCCTGCTTCTCCGTGGAGCGCACGAAGTACTTGATGTTGTCGAAGTCGATGCCGCTGAGGTCGGAGCCCCAGTTGGGCATGGGCTTGCGGTAGAAGAGCTTCAGCGCCTTCAGGCGCATCTGCAGCATCCACTCCGGCTCGGACTTCTTGGCCGAGATGTCGCGCACGACCTCCTCGGAGAGCCCGCGGCGCGCGGTGGAGCCGGCGCTGTCGGAGTCGGCCCAGCCGTAGCGGTACTTGCCCAGGCCCTCGAGCTCGGGGGGCCCGGCCAGCTCCTGCGTGGTGTCGGACACGGTGTCGGTCACGGTCGTCGTCCTTCCGTCGGCGTCCGGATCCCCGCGGCGGGGGCGGCGAGGTGGTTCGGGTTCTCGGTCCGCGCGGCGGGCGAGGGGGCGGGCCCGCCGTCCTGCTCGTGCGGCACGAAGGTGGTGCAGACGTGGTCGCCGTGCGCCAGCGTCGCCAGGCGCTGCACGCGCGTGCCCAGCACGCGCTCGAAGGCGCGCCGCTCGGCCTCGCACAGCTCGGGGAAGGCCTCGGCCACCCGGCGCACCGGGCAGTGCCCCTGGCACAACTGCATCCCCTCGGCCGCTGTTCCGCGGCCGACGGGGCGGGCGGAGGCGGAGTAGCCCTGCGCGGCCAGCGCCGCGGCCAGGGCCTGCACGCGCTCGGGCGCGGGCGCGGCCGGGTCGACCGCGGCGGCCAGGCGCTCGCCCAGCGCGGCGAAGCGCCGCTCGGCGAAGCCGGCCACCGCTCCGGCGCCCTGGACCTCGGCCAGGTGCGCCAGGGCGGCCACGGCCAGCTCGTCGTAGCCCGAGGCCATGGCGTCGTGGCCGGCGGTGGAGACGACGAACTCGCGCGCGGGGCGCCCGCGGCCGCGCCGGCGGGCCGGGTTCGGCTCGCGCAGCTCCAGCACGCCCTCGGCGACCATCGCGTCCAGGTGGCGGCGCACGGCGGCCACCGTCAGGCCCAGCTCGTCGGCGGTGCGCGCGGCGCTGACCGGGCCGAGCTCGGCGACGGCGGCGTGCACGCGGGTGCGCGTGCGCAGGTCCGCCGCGCTCTGCTCACCCCCGGGGCCCGCCGGCCGGGGTGAGGTGACCCTCACCAATTCCACAACGTCCATGTTACCTAATTCGCTCCCGGCCCTCGACCGGGGGTCGCCCACGGGGCGGGTGAGACGGGTCACCACGCTCGGGGACGAGCGCTACTACCCGGCCTCGTAGACTCGTGCCCCGTGGCAGCCGCCTCCCCCTCCCCCTCAGCCCCCGCGCCGGGCGACGCCGCGGACCTCGCGGTCGAGGCGCGCGGGCTGCGCAAGGCCTACGGCGGCACCGCCGTCCTGGACGGCCTGTCCTTCACCGCCCACCGCGGCCGCGTCACCGCCCTGCTCGGCCCCAACGGCGCGGGCAAGACCACGACCGTCGCCTGCTGCGAGGGGCTGCGCCGCGTGGACTCCGGCACCCTGCGCGTGCTCGGCCTGGACCCCGCCACCCGCGGCGCGCAGCTGCGCCCCCGCGTCGGCGTGGTGCTGCAGGACGGCGGGCTGCCCACCGGCGTCGGCGCGCTGGAGGCCCTGCGGCACCTGGCGGGCCTGCACAGCGACCCCCTGCCCGTCGGCCCGCTGGCCGAGCGCCTGGGCCTGCTCTCCTTCGCCCGCACCCGCGTGCGGCGCCTGTCCGGCGGCCAGCGCCAGCGCCTGGCGCTGGCGTGCGCCCTCGTGGGGCGCCCGGAGCTGCTCTTCCTCGACGAGCCCAGCGCCGGGCTGGACCCCCAGGCCCGCCTGGCCGTGTGGGAGGTGGTGCGCCAGGCCCGCGACGCCGGCGTCGCCGTGCTGCTGACCACCCACCTCATGGAGGAGGCCGAGCGCCTCGCCGACGACGTCGTCGTCGTCGACCACGGCCGCGTCGTGGCCGCCGGCACCCCCGAGGAGCTCACCCGCGGCGCCGCCGCCCTGTCCTTCAGCGCCCCGCAGGGGCTGCCCACCGCCTCGCTGGCCTCGGCGCTGCCGGCCGGGGCGGTCGTCAGCGAGCCCGAGCCCGGCCGCTACCTCGTCACCGGCGTGCCCGCCGACCCGCGCACCGCGGCCACCGTCACCTCGTGGTGCGCCACCCACGACGTGCTGCCCCAGGGCCTGGGCGCCTCCCGCCGTACCCTCGAGGACGTGTTCCTCGACCTCACCGGACGGACCCTGCGGTGAGCGGCGCAGGCGTGGCCGCCTCCCCCGGGCGCAGCGGGGCCGCCGGCGAGCGCGCGCCCCGGCCCGCCCTCGACCTGACCCCCCGCGGCACCGCCGCCCCCTTCGCCCGGCGCACCCTGCGCCAGGCCGCCCTCGAGGCGCGCATCGCGCTGCGCAACGGCGAGCAGCTGCTGCTCACCGTCGTGCTGCCGGTCATCGTGCTCGTCGCCGCCGCCCGCACCACCGCCGTCGACCTCGGCGACGGCGACCGCCCCGCGCTGGCCCTGGCCGGGGTGCTCGCCCTGGCCGTGGTCTCCACCGCCTTCACCGGCCAGGCCATCGCCACCGGCTTCGACCGCCGCAACGGCGTGCTGCGACTGCTGGCCACCAGCCCCCTGGGCCGCACCGGCCTGCTGGCCGGCAAGGCCGGCGCCGTGGCCCTGCTCGTCGCGGTGCAGGTGCTCGTCCTGTGCGCCGTCGCCGCCGCCTGCGGCTGGCGGCCCGACCCGGTGGGCCTGCTCGCCGCGCTGCCCGCCCTCGTGCTCGGCTGCGCGGCCTTCACCGCGCTGGCGCTGCTGCTGGCCGGCACCGTGCGCGCCGAGGCCACCCTGGCCGCCGCGAACTTCGTCTGGGTCCTGCTGCTGGCCGGCGGCGGCCTCGTGCTGCCCTCGCCGGTGCCCGGGCTCACCTCCGCGCTGCCCTCCGGCGCCCTGGGCACCGCGCTGCGCAGCGCCCTCACCGAGCACTCCGTGGCCGCCGGCCCGCTGCTCGTCCTCCTCGCGTGGGCGGTCGCCGCGACCGCCGCGTCCGCCCGATGGTTCTCCTGGGAGTAGTGAGCTCGACGTGGGACTGACCTCCGAAGCCGCCGGGGTGCGCGCGCCCGCGCCCGCCCGCGCGGGCGCCCTGGGCCCGTGGAGCTCCCTGGTGCTGCTGATCAACGTGCTCGCCGAGAGCCTCATCGTGGTCACCGGCGGCATCGTCCGCCTGACCGGCTCCGGCCTCGGCTGCCCCACCTGGCCGCAGTGCGTGCCCGGCTCCTACACCCCCGTGGTGGTGCAGGAGGAGGGCTTCCACAAGTGGATCGAGTTCGGCAACCGCACCCTGACCGGCCTGGTCGGCGTCGTCGCGCTGGCCTGCCTCGTCGTGGTGTGGCGCAACCGCCGCCGCGACCTGCTGCCCTACGTCGCCCTGGTGGTCTTCGGCATCCTCGCCCAGGCCGTCATCGGCGGCATCACCGTGCACATGGACCTGCACCCCGGCATCGTCATGACGCACTTCCTCGTCTCGGTGCTGCTGGTGACCGCCTCCACGGTCCTGTGGCGCCGCGGCCTGGAGGCCCCCGGCCCCCGCAGCCTCGCCGTGCGCCGCGAGGTGCGCGGGGCCGCCCGGCTCTCCGCGGTCGTCCTGTACGCCGTGGTCGTCGTCGGCACCGTCGTCACCGGCTCCGGCCCGCACTCCGGCGACGCGGACCAGCCCGCCCGCTTCGGCCTGGACCCGCAGTCGGTGAGCTGGCTGCACGCCGACCTCGTCATGGCCTACACCGGCCTGCTCGTCGGCCTCGTCGTGGCCCTGCGGGCCACCACCGCCCCGCCGCTGGCCCGCCGCGCCTCGGTGCACCTGCTGCTCGTCACCCTCGCCCAGGCCGTGGTCGGCTACACGCAGTACTTCACCGACCTGCCCTGGGTCCTGGTCGCCGTGCACATGGCCGGCGCCTGCGCCCTCGTCGTCTTCCAGGTGCGGCTGCTGTGCGCCCTGACCGTGCCCGCCGCGCAGGCCGGCGCCCCCGCCGCCCCGGCCCCGGCGGCGGCCACCGCCTGAGCACCGCTCCCCCGGCCCCGGACGCCGGGCACCCCTCCCCCGGGGTGCCCG
>NZ_JBJLSG010000036.1:0-40234 GCF_050871925.1 Kineococcus gurbantunggutensis | reverse complement strand
GCCGCGGGGCCCCGGCCCGCCCCCGCCCCGCCCCCCGGCCCCCCCCCCCCCCCCCCCCCCCCCCGCCGGCGGGCGCTCAGCGGGCCCGGAAGTCGGCCTTGCGCAGGGTGGCGTGCACCCCGACGGTGCGGTCGACGACCTGGGAGACGTGGAAGTCGCCCGCGGCGCTGAGGTAGGCGTACGCGACGGGCCCGGGCACGCCGAGGTCCTCGGTGAGGAACCACATGGCGTTGCGCACCGCGTTGCGCACCGCCTCGTCGAGGTCGGTGCCGTTGCCGCCGCCCTCGGGGCCGTCGGGGTCGGACAGGCCCATCGGGATCCAGTGCTCGGGGGTCTCGGCGAAGGGGTGGTCCCGCGCGGCCAGCGGGGCGCCGTCGCCGGGGCGCACCACCGACAGGCGCACCGTGGCGCGCAGCGAGCCCTCCATGGCGGTCAGCGCCACCTCGCCGTGGCCCTGCGCCATGTGCGGGTCGCCCACGAAGAACATCGCGCCCGGCACCTGCACGGGGAGGTAGAGGGTGGAGCCGACGACGAGGTCCTTGACGTCCATGTTGCCGCCGGCCGTGGTGGGCGGCACGGAGTCGACCATCGCGGAGGTGTCCCGCGCGACGCCCATCATCCCCAGGAACGGCGCCAGCGGGAACCGCGGCGAGACCGGGCCGGGCATGACGCCGACGAGGTCGCCGCCGGAGGCGGCCACGGAGGTGAAGACGCTGACGTTGCCGCCGACGTTGAGGTACTGCGCCACCGCCGGGTCGCCGCGCCACAGCTCGGGCAGCTCGCCGGGCAGCGCGCCCTTGCCGTGCCGGTTGGAGATCACCCCGTAGGGCACGCGCAGCGCCAGGTCCAGGACCTCCACCTTGAGCACGTCGCCGGGCTCGGCGCCGGCCACGGCGACGGGGCGGGAGACGACGTGCGGGCCGGGGCCGTCGTGCGCGACGCGCGCGGCGATCTCCACGGCGTCGCCCAGCACGTCGTGCTCGGCCACCCCGAAGGAGGTGAAGTAGCCCAGCGGGTCCTTGCCCTGGTCCTCCAGCAGGCCCTCGTGGGAGACGGTGTCCAGGGTGACGACGTCCCCGGAGCGCACGACGGCGACCGGCTCGGTGCCCCGGTTGGGCAGGTGCCCCCACAGGACGTTGCCGGCGCCGGAGTGCACGTAGGTGCCGGTGCGCGGGCCGCGGTCGCGCTGCAGGGTGCGCACGGGGCGGGCGCCGGGGCGCGGGCGGGCGGCGGCGGCGTCGGCGGCGGACAGCGCGGCCGCCGGGACGGACAGGCCCGCCGCCGCCTGCAGGAGGGAGCGGCGACGGGGGTGCGGGGTGCTCATGCCCGCACCCCAGCACCCCCGCGTTTCACGGCGGTCTCCCCGGCGTTTCACAGGCGTGACGGCCGGGCGCGGGCCTCACCAGCCCGCGGGCAGCGGGCGGCCCTCCTCGTACCCGGCCGGGGACTGCAGGCCCACCACGGCGCGCTCGGCGAACTCCGCGACCGTGCGCGCGCCGACGTAGGTGAAGGAGCTGCGCACCCCGGAGGTGATCTGGTCCAGCAGGTCCTCCACGCCGGGGCGGGCGGGGTCCAGGTGCATGCGCGAGGAGGAGATGCCCTCCTCGAACAGGCCCTTGCGGGCGCGCTGGAACGGGGAGTCGGCGCGGGTGCGGGCGGCCACGGCGCGCGCGGAGGCCATGCCGAAGCTCTCCTTGTAGGCGCGCCCGCCGGCGTCCACGGCCAGGTCGCCGGGGCTCTCGTGGGTGCCGGCGAACCAGGAGCCGACCATGACCTGGCTGGCTCCGGCGGCCAGGGCGAGGGCCACGTCGCGCGGGTGGCGCACCCCGCCGTCGGCCCACGCGTGCCCGCCGGCCTCGCGGGCGGCGGCGGCGCACTCCAGCACCGCGGAGAACTGCGGGCGGCCCACGCCGGTCATCATGCGGGTGGTGCACATCGCGCCCGGGCCCACGCCGACCTTGACGATGTCGGCGCCGGCGGCGATCAGGTCGCGCACGCCGGCGGCGGTGACGACGTTGCCGGCGACGACGGGCACCTGCGGGTCCAGCCCGCGCACCGCGGCCAGCGCCTCGAGCATCTTGTCCTGGTGGCCGTGGGCGGTGTCCACCACCAGGGTGTCCACGCCCGCCTCCAGCAGCGCCTTGGCGGTGCCGGCGACGTCGCCGTTGATGCCGACCGCGGCGGCCACGCGCAGCCGGCCGGAGGCGTCCAGCGCCGGGGCGTACACGGTCGAGCGCAGCGCGCCCCTGCGGGTCAGCGCCCCCACGAGCAGGCCCCGGCGCACCACGGGCGCGAAGCGGCGCCGGGCGGTGTGCAGCACGTCGAAGGCGGCCTGCAGCCCGTCGCGCTCGACGGCGTCGGCGTCCAGGGTCACCGGCGAGGGGCTCATCACGGCGCCGACCTGGGTGAAGCGGTCCACGTCGGCGCAGTCGGCGGGGGTGACCACGCCGAGCACGTGCCGCTCGTCGTCGACGACGACGGCGGCGCCGTGGGCGCGCTTGGGCAGCAGGTTCAGCGCGTCGTGCACGGTGTCGGTGGCGTGCAGCACCACGGGGGTGTCGAAGACGGGGTGGCGCTCCTTGACCCAGGCCACCACCTCGCCGACCACGTCGACGGGGATGTCCTGCGGCAGCACCGCGACCCCGCCGCGGCGGGCGACGGTCTCGGCCATGCGCCGGCCGGAGACGGCCGTCATGTTCGCCACGACGACCGGGACGGTGGTGCCGGTGCCGTCGGCGGTGGCGAGGTCCACGTCGAGGCGGGAGACGACCGAGGAGCGCCCCGGCGCCAGGAAGACGTCGTTGTAGGTCAGGTCGTGGGCGGGCCGCTGACCCTCGAGGAAGCGCACCCCTCCAGGGTAGGCGCCCGGCCGGGCCCGCTCCCGCCCCGCGGCCCCCGCCCGCGGCGGGTGCGGGGCCGGGGCGTGGCCGGGGCGGGAGCGGGTCGGATCGGGTGGAGGGCTCGTGCACGCGCGGCCCGCTCCCGGTCCCCTCCCCGGCGGGCGGCCTACCCTCGCTGCCATGAGCACGGGCCCCTCCACCGCCGGCAGCCCCGCCGGTGCCGCCTCCCCCACCCGCACGGCCGTCGTCGTCGAGGACGAGCCGACGATCGCCGACGCCGTCGCGCGGCGCCTGCGCGCCGAGGGGTACGTGGTGGAGACCGCCGGCGACGGCCCCGGCGGCGTGGAGCTGTGCGAGCGCACCCGGCCCGACGTGGTGGTCCTGGACGTGATGCTGCCCGGCTTCGACGGCCTGGAGGTGTGCCGCCGGGTGCAGGCCTCGCGGCCGGTGCCGGTCCTCATGCTCACCGCCCGCGACGACGAGACCGACAAGCTCGTCGGCCTGGGCATCGGCGCCGACGACTACATGACCAAGCCGTTCTCGATGCGCGAGCTGGTGGCCCGCGTCAACGCGCTCGTGCGGCGCGTGGAGCGCGCCCGCCAGCTCGTGGGCGCCCCGGCGGAGGCCGGGGCCCTGGTCTTCCCCGTCTCCGGCGGGGAGCTGGTGGTCGACCGCGCCCAGCGGCGCGTGCGGCGCTCGGGCACCGAGGTGCACCTGACGCCCACCGAGTTCGACCTGCTGGTGTGCCTGGCCGCCTCCCCGCGCACCGTGCTCACGCGCGAGAAGCTGCTGGAGGACGTGTGGGACTGGGCCGACGCCTCCGGCACCCGCACCGTCGACAGCCACGTCAAGGCGCTGCGCCGCAAGCTGGGCGCGGACCTGGTGCGCACCGTGCACGGCGTCGGCTACGCCTTCGAGCCTGGCGAGGGGCGGGGGGCGGAGGGCTCCCCGTGAGCGGCGGCGAGCGCGGCTCCGGCCCGGCCGAGCCCACCGGTGCCGGCACCGGCAGCGGCACCGGCCTGACCGGCCCGATCCCCATGACCGGCGCCGCGCGCGACGCCCGGGTGCGCGCGCGCACCGGGGCGCTGGCCGACGGCGCCCGCACCGCGGCGCGGCGCGGCTGGCCGGACGTGCGCCCGCTGGACCCGGTGCACTCGCTGAAGACGAAGCTGGCGCTGCTGGTGGCGGCCTCGGTGACGGTGGCCTCGCTGCTGGTGTGGGCGGGGCTGCGCATGGACTGGCTGCGCATCGGCCCGCGCTACACGCTGCCCATCGCGATCGTCGTCACGCTGGTGTTCACGCAGCTGCTGGCGCGCGGGATGACCTCGCCGCTGCGGGAGATGACGGCGGCGGCGCGCGCGATGGCCACCGGCGACTACTCCCGGCGGGTGCGCTCCACGAGCAACGACGAGGTCGGCGAGCTGGCCGACGCCTTCAACCGCATGGCGCAGGACCTGGAGGCGGTGGACCGCGAGCGCCGCGAGCTGGTCGCCAACGTCAGCCACGAGCTGCGCACGCCCGTCTCGGCGCTGCACGCGGTGATGGAGAACCTCGTCGACGGCGTCACCGAGCCCGACGGCGAGACGCTGGGCACGGCGCTGGCGCAGACGGAGCGGCTGGGGCGCCTGGTGGAGCAGCTGCTGGACCTCTCGCGCCTGGACGCGGGGGCGGTGTCGCTGGACCGCGAGGAGCTGGCGCTGGAGCCGTTCCTGGAGCAGGCGACGCGGGCGATGTCGATGACGGGGCGCGACGTGCGCTACGCGGTGGAGGTCGACCCGCCGGGCCTGGCGGTGGACGTGGACTCCGCGCGCCTGCACCAGGTGGTGGCCAACCTGCTCGACAACGCCTCGCGGCACTCCCCCGCCGGCGGGACGGTGCGGGTGTCCGCGCACGCGGCGGGCCCGGTGGTGCGCATCAGCGTGCAGGACGAGGGCCCCGGCATCGCCGACGCCGACCGCGAGCGGGTCTTCGAGCGCTTCCAGCGCGGCAGCGCCCGCACCGACGGCGGCACCGGCCTGGGCCTGGCGATCGCCCGCTGGGCGGTGCAGCTGCACGGGGGCACGATCCGGGTGGGCCCCACGCCCCCCGGCGGCGGCTGCCGCATCGACGTGCACCTGCCGCGCGAGGTGGCGCCCGGCCGCTGAGGGGCCGCGCGCACGTCGTGCACGTCACACCGCGTCGCCCGGCGGTCGCGCGGTGTCGTTCCGCGGCCGTGGAGCGCGAGGGATAGGGTGGAGCCGCGCCCGCGTAGCCCGATATCGAGGAAGAAGGCGACAACGCCGTGCCTCAGCAGCCCTCGCCCCACGAGGACAAGCTCGCCACGTTCGGCCCGAACGAGTGGCTCGTCGACGAGCTGTACGAGCAGTACCTGAAGGACAAGCACTCCGTCGACGAAGCCTGGTGGGACTTCTTCGCCGACTACACCCCCGCGGACAACCCCGCCGGCTCCACGACCGCCGGCCCGGCGGCGAACGGCTCGCCCGCGCAGGCCCCGCCGAACGGCGCGGCGAACGGCGCCCCCGCGACGCCGGCGGCCCCGGCGCAGGCCCCCGCCGCGCCGGCCCCCGCCGCCGCGCAGGCCCCCGCTCCGGCCCCGGCCCCCGTGCAGCAGGCGGGCGGGCCCGCCCCGGCCCCCGCGAGCACCCCGGCGACGGTGCCGGCGGGCGGCGGCACGGCCGCCAAGGCCCCCACCCCCGCCCCGGGCGCGCCCGCGCGGGCGGGGGCCCCGGCCTTCCCCGCGAGCGACACCGGGGAGATGCTGCGCGGGCCGGCGGCGCGCGTGGTGGCGAACATGGAGGAGTCCCTCGAGGTCCCCACCGCCACGAGCGTGCGGGCGGTCCCGGCGAAGCTGCTGGTGGACAACCGCATCGTCATCAACAACCACCTCAAGCGGGCGCGCGGCGGCAAGGTCTCCTTCACCCACCTGATCGGCTACGCGGTCGTCGAGGCGCTGGCGGCGATGCCGTCGATGAACGCGGCCTACGCGCTGGACGAGAAGGGCAAGCCCGCCGTCCTGCACCCCGCGCACGTCAACCTGGGCATCGCGATCGACCTGCCCAAGCCGGACGGCTCGCGCCAGCTCATGGTGCCGGCGGTCAAGGAGTGCGAGACCAAGGACTTCGCGGAGTTCTGGGCGGCCTACGAGGACGTGGTGCGCCGCGCCCGCGGCGGCAAGCTGACCACCGAGGACTTCGCCGGCACGACGATCAGCCTGACCAACCCCGGCACGATCGGCACGGTGCACTCGGTGCCGCGCCTGGTCAAGGGCCAGGGCGCCATCGTCGGCGTGGGCGCGATGGAGTACCCGGCGGAGTACCAGGGCGCCAGCGAGGAGACCCTGACGCGCCTGGCCGTCAGCAAGGTCATCACGCTGACCTCCACCTACGACCACCGCATCATCCAGGGCGCCGGCTCCGGGGAGTTCCTGCGGATCGTGCACGCCAAGCTGCTCGGCGAGGACGGGTTCTACGACCGCGTCTTCCGGGCGCTGCACATCCCGTACCAGCCGATCCGCTGGACCTCGGACATCTCCGTCTCGCACGACGACCAGATCAACAAGACCGCGCGCGTGGTCGAGCTGATCCACGCGTACCGGGTGCGCGGGCACCTCATGGCCGACACCGACCCGCTGGAGTACCGCCAGCGGGTGCACCCGGACCTGGAGATCGAGTCGCACGGCCTGACGCTGTGGGACCTGGACCGCGAGTTCCCCACCGGCGGCTTCGGCGGCAAGGCGCACATGCGCCTGCGCGACGTCCTGGGCGTGCTGCGCGACTCCTACTGCCGCACCGTCGGCATCGAGTACATGCACATCCAGGACCCCGAGCAGCGCCGCTGGATCCAGGACCGGGTGGAGCGCCCGTACAACAAGCCCAGCGCGGCCGAGCAGCTGCGCATCCTGCGCCGCCTGAACGCCGCCGAGGCGTTCGAGACGTTCCTGCAGACGAAGTACGTGGGGCAGAAGCGCTTCTCCCTCGAGGGCGGCGAGTCCGTCATCGCGCTGCTGGACGCGCTGCTCTCGCGCGCGGCCACCGAGGGCCTGGACGAGGTGTGCCTGGGCATGGCGCACCGCGGGCGCCTGAACGTGCTGACGAACATCGCCGGCAAGAGCTACAGCCAGGTCTTCCGCGAGTTCGAGGGCGTGCAGGACCCGCGCACCGTGCAGGGCTCGGGCGACGTGAAGTACCACCTGGGCACCGAGGGCACCTTCACCGGCGAGGACGGCGAGCAGACGAAGGTCTACGTCGCGGCCAACCCCTCGCACCTGGAGGCGGTGGACCCCGTCCTGGAGGGCGTGGCGCGCGCCAAGCAGGACCGGCTGAACAAGGCCGGCGCCTCCTTCCCGGTGCTGCCCGTGCTGCTGCACGGCGACGCCGCCTTCGCCGGCCAGGGCGTGGTGGCCGAGACGCTGAACCTGTCGCAGCTGCGCGGCTACCGCACCGGCGGCACCGTGCACGTGGTCATCAACAACCAGGTCGGCTTCACCACCGCGCCGGCCTCGGCGCGCTCGTCGGTGTACGCCACCGACGTCGGCCGCATGATCCAGGCGCCGATCTTCCACGTGAACGGCGACGACCCCGAGGCGTGCGTGCGGGTGGCGCAGCTCGCGTTCGAGTTCCGCCAGGCGTTCGACAAGGACGTCATCGTCGACATGGTCTGCTACCGCCGCCGCGGCCACAACGAGGGCGACGACCCCTCGATGACGCAGCCGCTGATGTACAACCTCATCGAGAAGAAGCGCAGCGTCCGCAAGAGCTACACCGAGCAGCTCATCGGCCGCGGCGACATCTCGGTGGAGGACGCCGAGGAGGCGCTGCGCGACTACTCCGCCCAGCTGGAGCGGGCGTTCGCCGAGACCCGCGAGTCCGGCACGGGCGAGGGCGGCGACGGCCGCGGCGGGCTGGAGCGCCCGCGCGCGCAGGAGGCCGACGACCGGGCGCCGGTGTGCAGCCGGCCCACGGCGGTGGACGCCTCGGTGCTGGAGCACATCGGCCGCGTGCAGGCCAACCCGCCGGAGGGCTTCACCGTCCACCCCAAGCTGCGCCAGCTGCTGGACAAGCGCGAGCAGATGTCGCGCGAGGGCGGCGTGGACTGGGGCTGGGGCGAGCTGCTGGCCTTCGGCTCGCTGCTCATGGAGGGCACCCCGGTGCGCCTGGCCGGGCAGGACTCCCGCCGCGGCACGTTCGTCTCGCGGCACGCGGTCCTCACCGACCGCGTCACCGGCGACGAGTGGACCCCGCTGCTGTACCTGGGCCGCGAGGGCGCCGAGCAGGCGAAGTTCTGGATCTACGACTCGCTGCTGTCCGAGTACGCCGCCATGGGCTTCGAGTACGGGTACTCCGTGGAGCGCCCCGACGCCCTGGTGCTGTGGGAGGCGCAGTTCGGCGACTTCTTCAACGGCGCGCAGACCGTCATCGACGAGTTCATCGCGGCCGGCGAGCAGAAGTGGGGCCAGCGCTCCTCGGTGGTGCTGCTGCTGCCGCACGGCTACGAGGGCCAGGGCCCGGACCACTCCTCCGGCCGCATCGAGCGCTTCCTGCAGCTGTGCGCCGAGGACAACATGACGGTCGCGGTGCCCTCGACCCCGGCCAGCTACTTCCACCTGCTGCGCCGCCAGGCGTACGCCCGCCCGCGCCGGCCGCTCATCGTCTTCACCCCGAAGTCGATGCTGCGCCTGAAGGCCGCGCAGTCGGCGGTGGAGGACTTCACCTCCGGCACCTTCCGCGAGGTCGTCGGCGACGAGGGCGGCCTGGACGCCGCGGCGGTGGACCGCGTGCTGCTGTGCAGCGGCAAGGTCTACTGGGACCTGCTCGCCGAGCGCACCAAGCGCGGCGACCGGCGCACCGCGATCGTGCGGGTTGAGCAGCTCGCGCCGCTGCCGGTGGACGCGCTGCGCGAGGTGGCCGGCACCTACGCCGACGCCGAGCTGGTGTGGGTGCAGGAGGAGCCGGCCAACCAGGGCGGCTGGCAGCACGTGGCCATGCACCTGTACGGCGAGCTGGGCGGGCGCCTGCGCCGCGTCTCGCGCCCGGCGTCGGCCTCCCCGGCGGCCGGTTCCGCCAAGCGCCACCAGGCCGAGCAGCAGCAGCTCGTGCGCGAGGCCTTCGACCGCTGACGCGCCCGCGCCAGGACGCCCCCGCCGCCCGCCCGGGCGGCGGGGGCGTCCTCGTGCGGCGGCGCGCCGCCCGCGGGGGACTATCCTCGCTGGCGCACTCCCCCACCGACGACAGGAGCACCACGCCCGTGCGCGAGGACCAGCTGTGAACGGCCGTTACGACGTGCGGGTGTGCTTGGTGGGCGACGAGTTCGTGACCGGCGTGGGCGACCCGCGCGCGCTGGGCTGGGTGGGGCGCGTGTCGGCCCGCACGCCGCGCGAGGACCGCGACATCACCCTGTACCCGCTGGGCGTGCCCGGCGAGACGACCACCGACCTCAACGCCCGCTGGCGCGACGAGACCGCCCGGCGCTTCGCCGGCGGCGACGAGCACCGCCTCGTGGTGGGCCTGGGCCACGCCGACCTGGACGCGGGCACCACGCTGGCGCGCAGCCGGCTGAACCTGGCCAACGTGCTGGACGAGTGCGAGGCGCGGGGCCTGCCGACCCTCGTGGTGGGCCCGACGCCGGTGGCCGACGAGGAGCGCAACGACCGCATCGGGGACCTCGCCGACGCCTTCGCCGACGTCTGCACGCGCCGGCGCGTGTACTACGTGGACACCTTCAACCCGCTGGCCGGCCACGAGGACTGGTACGCCGACCTGGCCGCCGGCGACGGGGTGCACCCCGGCCAGGCCGGGTACGGGCTGCTGGCGTGGCTGGTGCTGCACAGCGGCTGGTACGACTGGCTGGGCGTGCCGCAGCCCTGAGGGCCGGCGCGCCCGGGCGGCGCGCCCGCGTCACCGCCGGTACCGGCTGCGCTCACGCGGCGGGGTCGTCCGCGGCGTCCGGGTGACCCCCCGCGCGGGGCGCGCCTCGCGGCGGGGCCGGCACGGTCCAGGATTGTCGGGTGCCGGTCATCGACGAGGTCCAGGACGTCGCCCGCGAGGGCGCCCGCGACGCGGCGCCCGGTCCCCTGCTGCTCGGGCCGCTGCTGCGGTACGTGGACGGCACCAGCGCCAGCGTGTGGGTGGAGACGCGCGCGCCCGCGGCGGTGCGGGTGGAGGTGGACCTGCCCGGCGGGGGCACCGGGGGCGGCAGCACCCGCACCCTGGCGCTGCACGGGCACCACTTCGCCCTCGTCGTCGTGCGCGGCCTGCCCGCCGGGCGGCGGCTGCCGTACCGGGTGCTCGTGGACGAGGGCGCCGGCGAGCGCGCCGCGTGGCCGCCGCCCGCGCCGGGCTGGTCCTGGCCGCCCAGCGAGATCCGCACCCCGGCGCCGGGGGCGGACCTGCGGCTGGGCTTCGGCTCGTGCCGGCGCGCCGGCGACGACGGGGCGGAGTCGGTGCGCCTGGTGGGCGTGGACGCCCTGAGCGCCCTGGCGCGGCGCATGGTCGACGAGCACGGCGCGGAGGAGCGCTGGCCGGACCTGCTGCTGTTCGTGGGCGACCAGGTGTACGCCGACGACCCCACCCCCGCCACGAAGGAGCGCCTGCGCGAGCGGCACCGCACCGGCCCGGACGCCGGCGGGGACGTGCGCGAGGAGATCGGCGACTTCGAGGAGTACACCTGGCTCTACCACGAGACGTGGGGGCCGGAGGCGGTGCGCTGGCTGCTGTCCACGGTGCCGACCTGCATGCTGCTGGACGACCACGACCTGCGCGACGACTGGAACACCTCCGACGCCTGGCGCCGGGAGGTCTCCCGGCAGCCGTGGTGGCGCGACCGCGTCGCCGGCGCCTTCGCCAGCTACTGGGTCTACCAGCACCTGGGCAACCTCTCCCCCGACGAGCTGGACACCGACGACCTGCTCGCCCGGCTGCGCGCCGAGCCCGACGACGCCGCCCGCGACCGCCTGCTGGACGCCTTCGCGCTGGGCGCCGACGCCGACCCCCCCAGCGCCCGCTGGAGCTTCGCGCGCGACCTGGGCCCGGCGCGGCTGGTCGCGGTGGACTCGCGCTGCGCGCGGCAGCTGGAGCCGGGGCGCCGGCGCATCACCGACGAGGCGGAGTGGCGCTGGGTGCGCGAGCAGGCCCTGGGCGCCCAGGACGCCGGCCGCGGGGACGGGCCGGCGCGGCACCTGCTGCTGGCCACGACGCTGCCGGTGTTCCTGCTGCACGGCGTCCACCACGCCGAGGGCTTCGACGAGGCCGTCGCCGACGGGGTGTGGGGCGCCCGGGCGGCCGGGTGGGCCGAGAAGCTGCGCCAGGCCGCGGACCTGGAGCACTGGTCGGCGTTCCGCACCTCCTTCGCGGACCTGGTGCGCCTGCTGGCCGACGTCGGCGAGGGCCCGCGCCCGCCCGCCAGCGTGCTGGTGCTCTCCGGGGACGTGCACTGCAGCTACACCGCCCGGGTGCGCCTGCCCGGGGCGGGGCCGGGGGCCCCCGCGGTGCACCAGCTGGTGATGTCGCCGTTCCGCAACCCCCTCTCGCGCGGGGTGCGGGCGGCCAACCGGCTGCTGGACTCGCGCCCGGCGCGGGCCCTGACGCGCGCGCTGGCCGCGGCGGCCGGGGTGCGCGAGCCGGCGGTGTCCTGGGAGGTGGAGCGCGGGCCCTGGTTCGCCAACGGCGTCATGACGGTGGTGCTGGGCCGGGACGGCACCGCCGACGTGGAGGTGGACCACGCCGTGCTCGAGGGCGGGCGCCAGCGGCTGCGGCGCACCCTGCGCGACCGGCTGAGCGCACCCGGGCGCGAGCGTGTGACGTCTGCGTAACAACCTCCGGCGGCGGGCACCGGGGTGCACGGGGCACCGCCGCCGTGGTCCACACTGTGCAGGCTCACCACGACTCCGGAGGTCACCAAGTGCTCCTGCGCACCCCTCGCCGCTCGGTCCTCGGCGCTGCCGGCACCCTCGCCCTGGGCGCCCTGGCGCTGGCCGGCTGCGGTTCCGACTCGCTGTCCACCGGCTCGGGCTCGGCCTCCCCCTCGGCGTCCGGCTCCAGCGCCGCCGCCTCCGCGGTCTCCGCCGACGCCGCCCTGACGGCGATGCTGCCGCAGTCGGTGCGCGACTCCGGCGTGCTGCGCGTGGGCACCAACGCCGAGTACGCGCCCAACGAGTTTCTGCGCGGCACCGAGGTCGTCGGCATGGACGTCGACGTCATGGACGCCGTCGCGGCCAAGCTCGGCGTGCGGGCGCAGTACGAGAACGCCTCGTTCGACTCGCTCATCACCGGCGTCAGCGCCAACCGCTACGACGTCGCGATCTCGTCGTTCACGATCAACGACGAGCGCAAGCAGCAGGTGAACATGGTCCAGTACTTCAACGCCGGCACCCAGTGGGTGGTGCGGGCGGGCAACCCCGAGGGCCTGGACCCGGAGAACGCCTGCGGCCAGCAGGTCTCGGTGCAGACCGGCACCACGCAGGAGCAGGACGACCTGCCCGCGCGCCAGCAGGCCTGCCGCGACGCCGGGCGGCCGGAGATCCAGGTGCTCACCTTCGACTCCCAGGAGGACGCCACCGCCGCCCTGGTGCAGGGCCGCGTGCAGGCGATGCTCGCCGACTCGCCCATCGCCGCGTACGCCGTGCAGCAGACCGGCGACCAGCTCGAGCTGGCCGGCGAGATCTACGACGCCGCCCCCTACGGCGTCGTCGTGCCCAAGGACCAGCCGCAGACCGCCGAGGCGGTCTCGCAGGCGCTGGCCGCCGTCGCCGAGGAGGGCGCCTACGAGGCGGCCCTGGCGAACTGGGGCGCGCAGGACGGCGCGGTGACCGACTTCCCCGTCAACCCGTGAGCAGCGGGCACGACGGCCCCGCCGGCCCCGGCCCCGGTCCCGGCGCCGCGGGCCGGGACGGGCGGGACGGGCCGGGCGGGCCGGAGCGCCCCGGGCGCGTCGACGCCGCCGAGGTGCGCCACCCCTGGCGCTGGGTCGCGGTGGCGGTCATCGCGGTGCTCGTGCTCATGCTCGCGCACCTGCTGGTGACCAACGAGAACTTCGACTGGGCCTTCACGCTGGAGGCGATGAACCAGAGCATCGTCATCCGCGGGTTCCTGGTGGGCACGCTGCTGACCACCGTGTGCGCCATGGTGATCGGCGTGCTCGGCGGGGTGCTGCTGGCGGTGCTGCGCCTGTCGGACAACCCCGTGCTGCGCGGGGTGTCGTGGGTCTACACGTGGTTCTTCCGGGCCGTGCCGCGCTACGTGCTGCTGACGTTCGTCGGCGGCCTGGGCGCCCTGTTCGCCACCGGGTTCTCGATCGGCGTGCCGTTCGACTTCCTGCTGACGCAGTGGTTCGGCACCCCGGAGCTGCGGCTGCTGACGGTGGACCAGCAGCGGGTGTACGCGCTGCTGGGCGGCGTGGTCGGCGGCGTCCTGGGCCTGGGGCTGTCCGAGGCCGCCTACATGGCCGAGATCGCCCGCGCCGGCCTGCTCAGCGTGGACCGCGGCCAGCACGAGGCCGCCGAGGCCCTGGGCATGACCAAGCGGCTGGCGATGCGCCGCGTCGTGCTGCCGCAGGCGATGCGCGTCATCGTGCCGCCCACCGGCAACGAGGTCATCGCGATGCTCAAGGACACCTCGCTGCTGGTGGCGATCCCGGTCAACGCCGAGCTGTTCTTCCGCCTGGGCCAGATCAAGAACCAGACCTACGAGGTGGTCGCCACCAACATGGCCGCGATCCTGTACTACCTGCTCGCCACCAGCGTGCTGATGGTCGGCCAGTACTTCCTGGAGCGCCGCTTCGGGCGCGGGTTCGGCGCCTCGGCCAAGGGCGCCGGCCCGGTCGCGGCCGGGGTCTCCCTGGGCGCGGGGGGCTCGAAGTGAGCGCCGCGGCGGGCGAGCCGCTGGTGCGCGCCCTGAACGTCCACAAGTCCTTCGGGCACGTGGAGGTGCTGCGCGGGGTGGACCTCGACGTGCACGCCGGGCAGGTCGTCTGCCTGCTGGGCCCCTCCGGTTCGGGCAAGACGACGTTCCTTCGCTGCATCAACTCCCTGGAGCGCATCGACGGCGGGCGCATCTGGGTCGACGGCGAGCTCGTGGGCCTGGAGGAGCGCGGCGGGCGGCTGCACCGGCTGACCGACGAGCGCACCGCGCGCCAGCGCCGCGACATCGGGATGGTGTTCCAGCGCTTCAACCTGTTCCCGCACATGACCGCCCTGGAGAACGTCGTCGAGGCGCCGGTGCGGGTGCGCCGGGTGCCCAGGGCGCAGGCGCGCGAGCGGGCGGCGGCGCTGCTGGAGCGCGTCGGGCTGGGCGACCGGGTGCACAACTACCCCGCGCAGCTCTCCGGCGGCCAGCAGCAGCGGGTGGCGATCGCCCGCGCCCTGGCGATGCAGCCCAAGCTGATGCTCTTCGACGAGCCCACCTCGGCGCTGGACCCCGAGCTCGTCGGGGAGGTGCTGGCGGTGATGCGCGAGCTCGCCGCCGAGGGCACCACGATGATCGTGGTGACCCACGAGGTGGCGTTCGCCCGCGAGGTCGCCGACCAGGTGGTCTTCATGGACGGCGGCGTGGTCGTCGAGCGCGGCGCCCCCGCCGAGGTCATCGGCGCCCCCCGCCACGAGCGCACCCGGGCGTTCCTGGCGCGCGTGCGCGACGCCGGCTGAGCGGGGGCCGGCTCAGCCGGCGGCGGGCGCGCCGGGGGCGGTGCCGGCCGGGGGCGCCACGACCAGCTCGCCGGACAGCGCCCGGGACACGCACGGCATCACCCACCCCGAGCGCTCGGCCACGGTGAGCACCAGGTCGCGGTGGTCGGCCTCGCCGGCCAGCAGCCGCAGCCGGCAGGTGCCGCAGGTGCCCGAGGCGCAGGAGGCGTCCACCGCGATCCCGGCGCGCTCCAGGGCGCTCAGCAGCGTGGTGTCCCCGGGCACCTCCACCCGCGCCCCGGTGGGCGCCCACACCGCGGTGAAGGGCACCCGGCGCCCGCCGAGCGCGTCGACGCCGGCGAAGTCCTCCACGTGCACGCGGCTGGGCCGCCAGTGCGCCGTCAGCGCCAGCACCTCGTCCACCAGGGCGCTGGGCCCGCAGCAGTACACGCGCGCGTCGTCGTCGGGCTCGGCCAGGTGCGGCCACAGGTCCAGCCGGCCGTGCAGGGCGCTGTGGTGCAGCACCGAGCCGTCGGCGGAGAACTCGTCGAGGAAGGCGGTCTCCTCCGGGCTGCGCGTCAGGTACAGCACGCGCACCTCCGCCCCGCCGCGCGCGCGCAGCTCCCCCACCATCGAGCGCACCGGGGTGATGCCGATGCCGCCGGCGATGAACAGGTAGCGCCCGGCGCGGCGCAGCGGGAACGCGTTGGCCGGCTCGGACACCGCCAGCTCGTCGCCGGGCCGGACGTCGTCGTGCATGCTCACCGACCCCCCGCGCCCGTCCGCGTCGCGCTGCACGCACAGCACGTAGCGCTGCGGGGCGCGCGAGCCCGGCTCGACGAGGCTGTAGCTGCGCCGGTGCCCGGCCGGGGTCGTCACGCCCACGTGGGCGCCGCTGCGGTAGCCCGGCAGCGCGGAGCCGGCGGGGTCCACCAGGACGAAGCGGCGCACCGAGGGCGTCAGGTCCTGCGCCTCGGCCACCCGCAGGCGCAGGTCCTCAGGCACGCACCGCACCGCCCACGGCCAGGGTGCCGCCGGTGAGCACCTCGACGTACAGGCCCATGTGCTCGTGGCCGTAGGTGCGCGCCAGCAGCTGCGGCACGGGCAGGTCCCGGCGGCCGGTGCCCGGCTCCACCTCGGTGGCCGCGCAGCGCACGGTGGGGAACGCCCCGCGCACCCGCACCCCGCCCAGGTCCAGCTCGGCGCCCACGAGGTCCAGCTCGCTCCAGGGGGGCAGGCCGTCGACGTGGACGTTGGCGCGGAAGCGCAGCGGGTCCACGGGCGCGCCGACCCGGGCGGCGAACTCGCGCACCGAGGCCAGGTTGAGCACCGAGACGAGCTCCATGGCCGCGTCCCCGCCGGGGGCGGTGTCGGTGAAGCGCCGGCCCTCCTCGTGCGCCCACACCGGGTGCACCCCCGGCGGCAGGTCCAGCACCCGCGCGAACAGCTCCAGCACCCGCTGCACGCCCTCGCCGGTGCGCAGGTCCGCGCGCAGCACCTCGTGCTCGCGCACCGCGACGGTGAAGGCGCCGGTGGCGGTGTCCAGGTGGGTGCGCAGCCCGGCCAGGCGCGCTTCGGAGACCAGGACGAAGAACTGCCGCTTGGAGACGCCGCGGCACAGACCGGGGGCGTACTCGCCGCCCGGGCGGGCCATCGCGAAGGCGCGGTCGTGCGGGAACGCGCGCCCGGCGCTCAACCGCACCTCGCGCAGCGGCTGCGGGCTCAGGCCCTTGACCGGGTAGACGTGCAGCGCCTCCACCCGGCCGGTCGCGGTGCTCACCGCGCCACGGTAGCGAGGCGCGGTGAGCACCGCGGCAGCGAGGCGGCGGCACCCCGCAGGCACCACGGAGGCACCCCGGCGGCGCGGTGGAGGCACCCCGGCGGCGCGGCGGAGGCGCCCCGGCGGCGCGGCGGAGGCGCCCCGGCTGCGCGGCGGCGGCGGGCCACTACCCTGCTCACCGTGACGAGCGTCCTGGGCACGGCGGGTGAGAAGCGGATCCTGGTGGCCGCTCTGGAGCGGCAGCGCCAGGAGGTGCTGTGGCGGCTGGAGGGCCTGGACGAGGAGCGCTTGCACCGCCCCGTCGCCGGCTCCGGCGCCTCGCTGCTCGGGCTGGTCAAGCACCTGGCCTCGCTGGAGTACGTCTGGCTCGGGCGCGCCTTCGGCCGCCCCAGCGACGAGGTGCCCGCCGAGGTCATCGCCGACGACCCGCAGGCCGAGTGGCGCGTGCACCCGTGGGAGACCGCCGAGGGGGTGCTGTCCTACTACGAGCGGGCCCGCGCCGCCTCCGACGCGGTCGTCGCGGAGCTGAAGCTCACCGACCGCGGCACCGGCCCGGACGGCGAGGCGGTCTCGCTGCGCTGGGTGCTCGTGCACCTGGTGGGGCTGACCGCCGCCCGCGCCGGCCGCGCCGACCTGGCGCGCGAGCAGCTCGACGGCCGCACCGGCGAGCGCCCGGGGGCCTGAGGGCCCCGGGGACCAGGCGGGGCGCCCCGAGCCGGGCGGCGCCCGGGGGTGAAGGTGGCGCCCGGGCCTGCCGATGGAGGCTCGTGAGCCCCTCCCGCGCACGGTCCCTGCGCTCCCAGCTCGTGGTCCCCGGTGTCGGGGCCGTCGTCCTCACCGCCGGGCTGCTCAGCGGCCTGAGCGCCTGGCAGGTCGGCGACCTGGCCGACGCCACCTCCGGCGACGTGCGGGCGATGTCCGAGCAGTCGCTGCGCGACGCCGGCGGGCAGGTGATGACCACCGTCGCCACCCAGTCCGCCGCCGTGCAGGGCAAGCTCGACGCCGACCTGCGGGTGACCAACGACCGCCTGCTGTCGCTGGGCGCCCCGCGCCTGGAGGGCTCGGCGACGTGGACGGCGACGAACCAGGTCACCAAGGAGGCCTCGCAGGTCACCCTGCCGCAGCTGCGCTTCGGCGGCGCGTGGCTGGGCCAGCAGACCGACCCCGCCGCGGCCGTCACCGGGCTGGACGAGGCGGCCCGCCTGACCGGCGCGGCCACCACGGTCTTCCAGCGCGTCAACGAGGCCGGCGACATGCTGCGCGTGGCGACGACCGTCGTGGGCGCCTCCGGCAAGCGCAACATCGGCACCTACATCCCCGCCGTCAAGGCCGACGGCGGGGCCAACCCCGTCGTGGCGGCCCTGGTGGCCGGGCAGACGTACCACGGCACCGCGACCGTGGCCGACCAGCAGTACGTCACCGTCTACCAGCCGCTGCTCGTGGACGGCGCCGTCGTGGGCGCGGTGTTCGTGGGCCTGCCGCAGGCCGACGTCACCGCCGACCTGCGCCAGCGCCTGGCCGCCTCCACCGTGGGCCGCACCGGCCAGTACGCGGTCTTCTCCAGCGCCGCCGCCTCCCGCGGCACGGCCGTCGTCGCCCCCGACGGGGCCGCCGACGGCGAGGCGATGCTCGAGGCGCGCGACGCGCACGGCGAGCCCTACGTGGAGCGCCTGCTGGAGCTGGCCGCGGACCTGCCCGACGGCGGGTTCACCACCACCACCGTGGACCTGCCCTCCGGCCGGCAGACCGTGGGCGTCTCGCGCTACGGCGCCTACGACTGGGTGGTCACCAGCTGGCTGCCGGAGGCGGACACCGCGGCCGTCACCGACCGCATCGCCGACGAGCGCGGCGCGCTGGTGCGCGACAACGTCCTGGCCGGCCTGGCGGTCGCGGCCGTGCTGGGCGTGCTCATCGCCGTGCTGGCGCGCGGGCTGGTGCGGCGCATCGAGCACCTCACCGCCGTGCTGCGGCGCGTGGCGGCGCGCGACCTGTCCGTGGACGCCACCGCCGACGAGCGCGCCGACGAGATCGGCGCGATGGGCCGGGCCCTGCGCGACGCGGTCACCGGCATGCGCGAGGCCGTCACCGCGATGAGCAGCGGCGCGCAGCGCCTGACGGGCACCGCCGCCGTCCTGGACGGCGCCAGCGCCCAGCTGGCCCGCACCGCCGACAGCACCGCCGGCGAGATCGGGCAGGTGGCCGGGGACGCCGGCGGCGTCTCCGAGGGCGTGCGCGACGTCGCCGAGGCGGTCGAGCAGCTGCGCGCGGCCGCCGACGAGGTCTCCTCCACCACCAGCGGCGTCACGGTCGTGGCGGCCGAGGCGGTGCAGCTGGCGCAGGCGGCCACCGGCACCGTCGAGCGCCTGGGCGGCTCCTCGCAGCAGATCGCCGACGTGCTGCGCACCATCACCGCCATCGCCGGGCAGACGAACCTGCTGGCGCTGAACGCCACGATCGAGGCCGCGCGCGCCGGGGAGGCCGGCGCCGGCTTCGCGGTCGTCGCCGAGGAGGTCAAGGAGCTGGCCCGCCAGACCGCGCAGGCCACCGAGGAGATCGCCCCGACGCTGACGGCGGTGCAGGCCGAGGCCGCCGCCGTGCGCGCCGACATCGACTCCATCACCCGCACCATCGCGCACATCGACGCCCAGCAGGCCACGATCGCCTCCGCGGTGGCGCAGCAGCTGGCCACGACCACCTCGATCGGCGCGACGCTGCAGTCGGCGGCGGCCAGCTCCGGCGGCATCGCCGGCGCCCTGTCGGCGACGGCGGGCTCGGTGGCGGGCACCACCGCGCAGGTCGGCTCCGTGCGCTCGGCGGTCACCGAGCTGGGCCAGGTGGCCGCGGACCTGGAGTCGGCGACCCGCCAGTTCACCCTCTGAGCCGCGCCCGCCGCCCGGGCCGGCCGCTCAGCGGCCCGGGCGGGAGGCGGTGCGCGCGGCCGTCGGGGAGAGGTCCGGCGGCGCGTCGAAGCGGCGCTGCAGCTCCAGGGTGACGGCGTAGCCGTAGACGGTCAGCGCGGTGAACACCCACAGCCACAGGCACACCGCCACCGCGCCGCCCACCTGCGTGTACCCGCCGAACGGCGAGCCGAGGTCGACGGGGATGGCCAGGAACAGCACGAAGCCCTGCAGGAAGCCGGAGACGAACGCGCCGGTGGCGTAGCCGCCCCACAGGCTGGCGCGCCACCCCGGCCGCACCGGCCCCAGGACCCGGTAGACGTACACCAGCACCGGGGAGACCACGAGCCAGTCCACGTTGAGGGCGACGTACACCGCGAGCACGGAGCCGGGCAGGCCGCCGGAGCCGAACCAGCGCACCAGGAACGGGGCGACCTCCAGCACCGCGAGGAACCCCACGGGCGCCAGCAGCAGCAGCGGCGCGGCGCGCAGGCGCACCCCCCACGCGCCGATGCGCCCGCGCACCGGCGCCGGGGGCGGCTCGGGGTGGCGCACGCTGACGCGGGCGAAGCCTCGGCGCAGGCCCTCCCCGTACACGGTGGCCGGCACGAGCGCGACGAGCACCGCCAGCCAGCGCACGTCCACGGCGGTGCGCACCAGGTCGCCGACGACCCTGCCCGCGCCCTGCGCGGTGGGCAGCGCCTGCCCCACGGCGTCGCCGAGCTCGACGACGCGGGCGGGCCCCAGCACCGCGGCGAGCAGGCGCACCGCGACGACCAGGGAGGGCACCAGGGCGATGGCGGCGTAGAACGTCACCCCGGCCGAGACCAGGGACAGGTCGTGCCCGTGCAGGCGGGTGCGCACGTCGGCGAACAGCGAGCGCAGCCACGTCACGCGCCCGGGGGCCCGGCGCCCGGCGGGGCCGGGGGCGGTGCTCACGCGCCGGCCGGGACGGCAGGGGCGCGGACGGCCGAGGAGGCGCGGGCGGCGCGGGCGGCGCGGGCGGCCGGGGCGGCGGGGACGGTCAAGGTCGTGGCGAGCGGGGCGCGGGCGCCGCGGTAGGCGCGGCGGTAGGCGGTGGGCGTGGTGCCCACCAGGCGCAGGAAGTGCTGGCGCAGCATGGCGGCGGAGGAGAACCCGCAGCGGCGGGCGACCTCGTCGACGCCCTCGTCGCCGTCCTCCAGCAGCAGCCGCGCGGCGCCCACGCGCTGCTCCAGCAGCCAGCGGTGCGGGGTCACGCCCGTCTCGGCGCGGAAGCGGCGGGCGAAGGTGCGCGGGGACATCGCCGCCGCGCGCGCCCAGCGGGCGACGTCCAGCTCCTGGTCCAGGCGGGCGGTGGCCCAGGTCAGCGCGCGCTGCAGCGACTCGTCGGCGCAGGGGCGCACGGGCGCCTCGACGTACTGGGCCTGCCCGCCGTCGCGGTGCGGGGGCACCACCATGCGCCGGGCGATCGCGGTGGCCACGGCGCTGCCGTGGGCCTCGCGCACCAGGTGCAGGCACAGGTCGATGCCGGCGGCGGTGCCGGCGCTGGTGGCGATCGGCCCGTCCTGCACGTACAGGACGTCGGGCACGACCCGCACGGCGGGGAACTCGCGCGCCAGCTCGGCGGCGTAGCGGTGGTGCGTGGTGGCGCGGCGGCCGTCGAGGTACCCGCCGGCGGCCAGCGTGAAGGCGCCGCTGCACAGGCTGGCGACCGTGGCCCCGCGCGCCAGCGCCGCGTCCAGGTGGGGCGCGAGCACCGCGGCCCCGGGCCCGCGCAGGCCCCGCGAGGGCCCGACGACGACGAGGTCGGCCGCGTCGACGCGCTCCAGGCCGTGGTCGGGGGTCAGGGTGAAGCCCTGCGCCGAGCGCACCGGGCGCCCGCCGGGCGAGCACACGGCGAAGTCGAAGGCGGGCACGCCGTCGCCGGTGCGGTCGATGCCGAAGACCTCGCAGGGGATGGCCGACTCGAAGGTGGAGAAACCCTCGCCGACGACCACGGCGACCGAGCGCAGGGGGTGCACGCGGCCAGTGTGCCAGCGCCCGGCGCGATTGGCAGGATGACGACGAACGTCGGCAGACCTGCCACTCCACGGCGGGGGTGCAGCGCGAGCACCCTCGGGGCGTGACCTCCTCCGACTGGTTCTGGCTCGCCGTCCTCCTCGTCCCGCCGCTGCTGGGCCCGCTGGCCTGGTTCTTCGGCGCCGACACCCGCGCCGGCGGCGGCTGGACGGCCGCCTCCTTCGACGAGGCGCCGCGGCCGGACCGCGCGCGCCGGCGCACCCCCGCCCGCTGAGGCGACCCGCGGCCCGGCGGGCCGCGGGTTCAGGCCACCAGGCCCAGGCGGCGCAGCTCCACGCCCAGGTCGTGCGGGCTGGTGGCGACCTGCTGGGCGTCCTCCAGGGTGACGACCCCGTCGCGCACCAGCGTCACGAGGTGCTGGTCGAACGTCTGCATCCGGTAGTAGCCGCCCTCGCGGATCAGGTCCGTGATGTGGTGCGTCTTCTCCGGGTCCGCGATCGCGTCGGCGACGCGGCCGGTGTTGACGCACACCTCCATCACCACGCACCGCCCGCGGCCGTCGGCGCGCGGCACCAGGCGCTGGCAGACGATGCCGCGCAGCGAGCCGGCCAGCGCCAGGCGCACCTGCTTCTGCTCGTGCGGCGGGAAGAAGTCGATGATCCGCGAGATCGTCTCGGCGGCGTCGATGGTGTGCAGCGTCGACATCACGAAGTGGCCGGTCTCCGCCGCCGACAGGGCCGCCTTGACCGTCTCGGTGTCGCGCATCTCCCCCACGAGGATCACGTCGGGGTCCTGGCGCATGGCCGCGCGCAGCCCCGTGGTGAAGTCCGCGGTGTCCAGCCGCACCTCGCGCTGGCTGATCAGGGACATCTTGTCCGAGTGCAGGATCTCGATGGGGTCCTCGAGGGTGACGATGTTGCTCTCGCGGGTGGAGTTGACGTGGTCGATCATCCCCGCCAGCGTCGTGGTCTTGCCCGAGCCGGTGGGGCCCGTCACCAGCAGCAGCCCGCGCGGCTCCAGGGCGAGCTGCTCCAGCACCGGCGGCACCCCCAGCGCCGACAGCGGCACGGCCTGCGCGGCCACCCGGCGCAGCACCAGGCCCACCGCGCCGCGCTGGCGGAAGGCGTTGACGCGGAAGCGCCCCCCGCCCCCGGGCAGGCTGTGCGCGAAGTCGGCCTCGCCGGTGCGGGCGAACTCCTCCACCAGGTCCGGGCGCAGGATCTGCCGCAGCATCTCCCCGGTGTCCTCCGCCGTCAGCGCCGGCGCCTGCAGCTGGCGCAGCCGGCCGTCGATGCGCACCCGCGGCGGCGAGCCCGCCTTGCAGTGCAGGTCCGAGCCGCGCAGCTCCACCAGCGCCCGCAGGTAGGGGGTGATGAGGGGCTCGGCGCCGCCCTGCTGCGCCGCGGCGGCGGGCACCCCGGTGGTCTGCGCGATCGTCACCCCGCCCGCATCGGGTGATCGCCCCGGGACCTTGAGCACCCCTCACCCCGTGGGACCATGGGAGCCAGGAGATCTCGACAGGGAGGAGCAGCTCATGAGCAAGCGAGGCCGCAAGCGCCGCTCGCGCAAGGGGAACGCCGCCAACCACGGCAAGCGCCCCAACGCCTGAGCCAGCGCTCGAGGACGACGAGAGGCCCCGGACCACCCGGTCCGGGGCCTCTCGTCGTCCCGCCCGCGCGGCGGGCGGCGGGTGTCAGCGCACGGAGGTGCCGACCTCGGTGATGTGCACGAGGATGCGCGCGCGCAGCTGGGTCGGCGCCGTCTCGCACGGGCAGCCCTCGCGGATGACGCGCTTGAGCTTCTCGTCCTCGGCGAGCTGGGCCAGGCAGTGCGCGCACTCGGCCAGGTGGGCCTTGAGCCGCTCGCAGTCCAGGTCGGCCATCTCGCCGTCGAGGTACTCGAAGGCGCGGTCCAGGACCTCGCGGCACTCCTGCTTCAGGGCCACCTCGCCGCTCGCGGCGAGCTGGACCTGCTGCTCCTGCTCCTGCGGCGCGGTCACGACGCCCCCTCCCCCACGCGCACGGCGCCCGAGACGCCCCGGTCGGCGGCGTAGTCGCGCAGCAGCTCGCGCAGCAGGCGCCGGCCGCGGTGCAGGCGCGACATCACGGTCCCGATCGGGGTGCCCATGATCTCGGCGATCTCCTTGTAGGCGAAGCCCTCGACGTCGGCGAGGTACACCGCCATGCGGAAGTCCTCGGGCACCTGCTGCAGGGCCCGCTTGACGTCCGAGTCGGGCAGGTGGTCCAGCGCCTCGGTCTCGGCCGAGCGCAGGCCCGAGGAGGTGTGCGACTCCGCCCGCGCCAGCTGCCAGTCCTCGATCTCGTCGGAGTGGGACTGCTGCGGCTCGCGCTGCTTCTTGCGGTACGTGTTGATGTACGTGTTCGTCAGGATCCGGTACAGCCAGGCCTTGAGGTTCGTGCCCGGCGCGTACTGGTGGAACGCCGCGTAGGCCTTGGCGAAGGCGTCCTGGACGAGGTCCTCGGCGTCGGAGGGGTTGCGCGTCATGCGCAGCGCCGCGGAGTAGAGCTGGTCGAGGAAGGGCAGCGCGTCGCGCTCGAAGCGCGCCGCGCGCTCGTCGGCGCTCTCCTCCGAGGGTGCCCTCGAGGTCTGTTCGGTCATCGCGGTCGAGCCTAGGCCCTCGCCGCGCCGCGCGCCCACGACGCCCGCCGCGCCGCGCGCGGGTCCGCGCTCGTCGCGCCTGCCCGGGGGGCCCGCGGCGCGCCGGGACGCGGTGCGTGCACCCGTCTTCTCAGCCACCAGCATGACCGCCACAACGCCCCCGCCCGCGTCACCATTCCGTCACGCGCGCACCGCCGCGGTGCGCGGCGGCGGGGGCCTCAGGGGCCGGCGGGCGGCTGCGCCACGAGCCCGGGCCCGGCGGCGAGCACCGCCGCCAGCAGGGCGGCGACGTCCTCGGCCTCGTCCAGGGTGGGGTCCAGCCACGCGTCGCGCAGGTCGCGCGGCACCACCAGCGGCACCCGGGCGGGCAGCGGCCCGGCGGCGGGGGCGGTGACCACCGCGAAGCTCACCACCCAGGCGGCCGGGTCGCCCGGGGCGAGCGCGGGGTCGCGCCAGAACTCGTACACGCCCCCCAGCGACAGCACCGAGCCGTCGGCCCCGCGCAGGGCGGGCGGCTGCTCGCCGCCGCGCGCCGGGCCGCGCCAGGCGTCCGCCGGCACCAGGCACCGGCGCGCCAGCGCCGCCGCCCCGGTGGAGCGCTCGGCCAGCAGCGTCTCCACGCGCGCGCCGGCCGCCCGCGGGCCGGCGGCGGCGTCCGGCGCCCAGGACGGCACCAGGCCCCAGCGCAGCGGGCGCAGCGAGCGGCTGGGCGGGGCGTCCGGCTCGCCCCTGCGGAAGCGCTCGAGCACCACCGGGGCGGTGCCGCCCGGCGCCGCGCCGGCCGGGGCGCCGTCGCCGGGACCCGCGTCGGGGTCCGTGCCGGGGCCCGTGCCGGGGCCCGTGCGGGGGCCCGCGCCGGGGTCCGCGCCGGGGTCGGCGGGCGCGAGGGCGCCGGGGGCGACCTCCTCGACCTCGAACTCCGCGACCAGCTCGTCGACGTCCCGCCGCAGGGCGTAGGAGGGCAGGTCCGGGGAGGCGCGCACGGGCCACACCCTGGCACGCGCCGCCGACACCGGCGCGCCCCGGCGGGTGCGCGGCGGGGCGCGGTGCGGTAGGCAACTCCCATGACTCTGGTGCGACGCGTTGCCCGACCGATGCTCGCGGCGATCTTCATCAAGACCGGCATCGACCAGGTGCGGGGCGCCGCGGACCTGGCCCCGGCCGCCGAGCCGCTCACCGAGCGGATCGCCGGGCCGCTGCACCTGCCCCAGGACCCGGTGCTGCTGGTGCGCCTGAACGGCGCGGCGATGGCCGCGGCCGGCGTGCTCTTCGGCCTGGGCCGCGCGCCCCGGCTGTCCGCGGCGGTGCTCGCGGCCACGGCGGCGCCCACCTCGTACGTGGCGCACCCCTTCTGGACGGAGAAGGACCGCAGCGTGCGCTCGGAGGTCCTGGGCGACTTCCTCAAGGACGTGGGCCTGCTGGGCGCGGCGCTGCTGGCGGCCGTGGACACCGCCGGCAAGCCGGGCGTGGCCTGGCGCGCCGGGCGCGCCGGGCGCGCCGGGCGCGACGCCAAGCGCCTGGCCGCGCTGGCCGCCCGGGAGGCCGCGCACGCCGCGGAGTCCGGCCGCAAGGACCTGCGGATCGCCGCCGCCAAGGTCGGCTGAGCCCCTCCCGCCACCGCCCCCGCCGCCCCGGCGGACCCCGGCCCGCGCGCACCGCCCGCGGGTCGAGGTCCGCCGGGGCTCCTGCGAGGATGCCCGCGTGAGCCCGACGACAGCCGACGCCGTCCCCCCGTCACGGCCGAGCCCGGCCGCGCCCGAGCTGTGGCCCGCCCCCCGCGCGGCGGGCCCGCTGGACGCCGTGGTCGCCGTGCCCGGCTCGAAGTCGCTGACGAACCGCTACCTCGTGGTGGCCGCGCTCGCCGAGCGCCCCTCGCTGCTGCGCGCGCCGCTGCTCTCGCGCGACACGTCCCTGATGGCGCAGGGCCTGCGCGCCCTGGGCGCCCGGATCACCGCCGGCGGCGACCCCGGCGCGGAGGCCCTGGAGGCCGGCGACTGGCTGGTGCACCCCGGCCCGGTCACCGGCGGCGGGCGCGTGGACTGCGGCCTGGCCGGCACCGTGATGCGCTTCCTGCCGCCGGTGGCGGCGCTGGCGGAGCGGCCCGTGGAGTTCGACGGCGACCCGCGCGCCCGCGAGCGCCCCATGGGCGCGGTGCTGGACGGGCTGCGCCAGCTCGGGGCGGTCGTGGAGGACGGCGGCCGGGGCCTGCTGCCCTTCTCGGTGCGCGGGCCGGAGGGGGGCCTGCGCGGCGGGTCGGTGCGCATCGACGCCTCCGGCTCCAGCCAGTTCGTCTCCGCCCTGCTGCTGGTGGGCGCGCGCTGCCGCGACGGCCTGGAGGTCGTGCACGAGGGGCCGGAGCTGCCCAGCGCGCCGCACGTGCGGATGACCGTGGAGGTGCTGCGCGACGCCGGCGTCGTCGTGGACGACGCCGTGCCGGGCCGCTGGGCCGTGGAGCCCGGGGAGGTCAACGCCCTGGACGTGCACGTGGAGCCGGACCTGTCCAACGCCGGGCCCTTCCTGGCCGCGGCCGCGGTGGCCGGCGGGCGGGTGCGGGTGCCGGGCTGGCCGCAGGCGACCACCCAGGCCGGGGACCTGCTGCGCGACGTGCTGGACCAGATGGGCGCGGACGTGGCGCTGGAGCGCGACGGGCTGGTGGTGCGGGGCACCGGGGAGCTGTACGGGCTGGACCTGGACCTGCGCGAGGCCGGGGAGCTGGCGCCGGTGATCACCGCGCTGGCGGCGCTGGCGTCCACCCCGACGCGGCTGCGCGGCGTCGCGCACCTGCGCGGGCACGAGACGGACCGCCTCAAGGCGCTGGTCACCGAGGTCAACGCCCTGGGCGGGGACGCCGAGGAGACCTCCGACGGGCTGCTGCTGCGCCCGCGCCCGCTGCACGGCGGGGTCTTCCGCACCTACGCCGACCACCGCATGGCCACCGCGGCCGCCGTGATCGGCCTGGCCGTGGACGGGGTGCTCGTGGAGGACGTGGCCACGACGGGCAAGACGCTGCCGGACTTCCCCGGCATGTGGGCGGCCATGCTCGCCGGCCCGGGGGCGGTGGCGGGCCGGTGAGGCGCCCGTGAGCGAGCGCCGGCGCCGCTACGACGAGGACGACGTGCGGGTGCGGCCCAACCCGCGCGGCTCGCGCCCGCGCACCAAGGAGCGCCCCGCGCACGCCGACGCGGTGCCGGCGCTGGTGGTGGCCGTGGACCGCGGCCGCTCCACGTGCCTGGTCGAGCCGGGCGCGCCGGCGCAGCGCGCGGTGACGGCGATGCGGGCGCGCGAGCTGGGCCGCACCGGCGTCGTCGTCGGCGACCGGGTGGGCCTGGTGGGCGACGTCTCCGGGCGCCCGGACACCCTGGCGCGCATCGTGCGCATCGACGAGCGGCGCACGGTGCTGCGGCGCACCGCCGACGACACCGACCCCGTCGAGCGCGTGGTCGTCGCCAACGCCGACCAGCTCGTGGTGGTCACCGCGGTGGCCGACCCCGAGCCGCGCGCGCGGATGGTGGACCGCTGCCTGGTCGCGGCGTACGTGGCGGGGATGCGCCCGCTGCTGTGCCTGACCAAGGGCGACCTGCGCCCGGCGGAGGAGGTGCTCTCGACGTGGGCCCCGCTGGGCCTGGACGCGGTGGTGACCTCCCGCGGCCCGGACGGGGAGCTGGTGGGCCTGCAGGGGGTGCTGGAGCGGCTGCGCGGGCGCACCAGCGTCCTCGTGGGGCACTCCGGGGTGGGCAAGTCCACCCTGGTCAACGCGCTGGTGCCCGACGCCGGGCGCGCCACCGGGCACGTCAACGCCGTCACCGGCCGCGGCCGGCACACCTCCACCTCGATGGCGGCGCTGGCGCTGCCCGGCGGGGACGGCTGGGTGGTGGACACCCCCGGGGTGCGCTCCTTCGGGCTGGCGCACGTGCAGCCGGAGGCGGTGCTGCACGCCTTCCCGGACCTGCTGCCCGGCGAGGAGGGCTGCCCGCGCGGGTGCACGCACGACGAGCCGGACTGCGCGCTGGACGAGTGGGTGGCCTCCGGCCGGGCGGGCACGGCGGGCCCGGCGCGGCTGGCCTCCTTCCGGCGGCTGCTGGCGGCCCGGCGCGGCGGGGAGCGCGACGAGGACCGCCCGCGCGAGCGCGACCGGGACCGCTCGCACGACCGCGACGCCCCGGACGACTAGGCGCGCGCGGTCAGGGGCACACGGTGGCGCGGATGGCCTCGGCCAGCCGGGCGGCCTCGTCCTCGGTGAGGCCGTCCGCGCCGCCGCCGCTGAAGCGGCGCTGCACGTCGGAGACCACGGCCGCGGGGTCGGCGCCCTCGCGCAGGTCCAGGCAGGTGCTGTCGGCGCGGCGCGCGAGGGTGTCGGCGTTCTCCACCAGGCCGGGCTTGATGGAGGCGGCCGCCGTCACGAGCCGGTCGAGCTGCTCGGGGCTGGGCGAGGTGATCGCCGGGCCGGGCTCGGCGGGCACGCCGGGCGTGGCCGGCGGCGGCTGCGCGGGGGCCGGCCCGGTGGGCGCGGCGGAGGCCGGGGTGGGGGTGGGGGGGGGGGGGGGGGGGGGGGGGGGGGGGGGGGGGCGCGGCCCCGCCGCCCCCGCCCCCCGGTGGCGCAGGCGCCCAGCCCGCTCAGCGCGGCCAGCGCCACGAGCGCGGCGGCCGCGGCGGGTGCGGGGAGCAGGGCGGTGCGCACGAAGGACTCCCCGGAGCGGTGCGGGGCCCGCCGGTGCGCGCCCCCTCAGAGCAGCGTGACCCAGTAGCTCCAGAACTGCACGCCCACCGCCGCCGCGATCGCGGCCAGGGTCAGCACGACCAGCAGCACCCGGAAGTCCACGACGGCGCGCGCCGCGCCGCGCAGCGCGCGGGGCACCGGCAGCAGGCCGCGGTCCAGGGCGTCGGCCAGGCTGACCCAGAAGGTGGGCACCACCACGGCCCACACCACCATGCAGTACGGGCACAGGGCGTGGATGGAGAACAGCGCCTGCACGACGAGCCAGGCGACGAAGACCGCGCCGAGGGTGATGCCGAGCAGGTAGCCGCGCTCCACCCGGCGCGGCAGGGCGGTCCCGGAGAGCAGCAGCACCCCCAGGGTGCCGGAGACGGCGAAGGCGCCGATGCCCAGCAGCGGGTTGGGGAAGCCGAACAGCGCGGCCTGCGCGCTCTCCATGACCGTCTGGCAGGAGATGAAGGGGTTGACGCTGCAGCTGGGCCGGTAGCCGGGCTCGGTGGCCAGCCGGAAGCGCTCGACGGTGAGGACCATCGAGGCGAGGAAGCCGACCGCGCCGCCGAGGGCCAGCAGCAGGCCGCGGGCGCGCGGGCGCACGGGCAGGTGCGACAGGTGCCGCTCCCCCGCCGCGCCCGGCCCGCCGGGCTCCCCGCGCTCCCCCGGTCCCGCCGCCGGCGCGGCGGGGGGCCGCTCGTCGCGCTCGCCGCCCTGGTGCTGCGCGGCCGCCGTGGTCCCGGGCATCGCCCCTCCGTGCTCTGGCTCGCTGGTGCGTGACTGGTGCGTGGGTGGTGCGTGGGTGGTGCGTGGGTGGTGGGCGCCGGCGCGCCCCCTCCCAGCATCCTCGGCCGACCTGGGTGCCGGCTGGACGGGTCGCGGGGCGCCCGGCGCGGGGCGGCGGGGGCGCGCGGGCGGGGCGGTAGGTTCGCGCCGTGCCCGCTGCGTCGACCCCGCCCGCCGCCCCGGCGGCCCGTCCCCGCTACGACGACGACCTGCGCCTGGCGCACGTGGTCGCCGACCAGGTGGACGGGGTGACCATGGACCGCTTCCGGGCGCTGGACCTGGCGGTGGAGACCAAGCCGGACCTGACGCCGGTCACCGACGCCGACCGCACCGCCGAGGAGCTGATCCGCTCCTCCCTCAAGCGCACCCGCCCGCGCGACGCCGTGCTGGGCGAGGAGTTCGGCCTGGTGGGGCACGGCCCGCGCCAGTGGGTGGTGGACCCCATCGACGGCACGAAGAACTTCGTGCGCGGGGTGCCGGTGTGGGCCACGCTCATCGCCCTGCTCGACGACGGCGAGCCGGTGCTGGGCCTGGTCTCGGCGCCGGCGCTGCAGCGGCGCTGGTGGGCCGCGGTCGGCTCGGGGGCGTGGACGGGGCGCAGCCTGTCGACGGCGACGCGCACCCGCGTCAGCGGCGTGACGGAGCTCTCGGACGCCTCCTTCGCGTACTCCTCCCTGAGCGGGTGGGAGGAGCGCGGCGGCCTGGACGGCTTCCTGGAGCTGTCGCGCCGGGTGTGGCGCACCCGCGGCTACGGCGACTTCTGGTCGTACATGCTGCTGGCGGAGGGCGCGGTGGACATCGCGGCCGAGCCGGAGCTGGCGCTGCACGACATGGCGGCGCTGGTGCCCATCGTCACCGAGGCGGGGGGCCGCTTCACCTCCCGCGCCGGGGTGGACGGCCCGCACGGCGGCGACGCGGTGGCCAGCAACGGCCACCTGCACGCGGCGGCGCTGGAGCACCTGGGCGTGCCGGCGGCCCCGTGAGCGCGCCGGCGGTGGTGACCGACCCGCGCGAGCGCCGGCTGTTCGCGTGGGAGGTCGTGGCGGTCTTCGCCGTCTCCCTGGGGATGAGCGGGGTGCGGGCGCTGGTGCGCTTCGTCGGCCTGGTCACCGCCCCGGAGGCCCTGAACGCGCAGACGTCCACGGTGCTGGGCAGCTACGCCCCGGACCGCCCGTGGCTGGACCTGGCGCTGCAGCTGGTCTCGGTGGCCTCGGGCCTGGCGCCGGTGCTGCTGGTGGCCTACCTGCTGGCGCGCGGCGGGGAGTCGCTGCGCACGCTGGGGGTGGACGGGCGGCGCCCGGGCCGGGACCTGCTGGGCGGGCTGGGCCTGGCGGCGGTGATCGGCGGCTGCGGGCTGGTGCTCTACCTGGGCTCGCGGGCGGCGGGGTTCAACACGAACGTGGCCGCCTCGGCGCTGCCGGACGTGTGGTGGGCGGTGCCCGTGCAGGTGCTGGCGGCGGCGGAGAACGGTCTGCTGGAGGAGGTGCTGGTCGCCGGGTACCTGCTGCACCGCCTGGCGCAGCTGGGGGTGCGCTGGGTGCCGGCGCTGCTGGTCAGCGCGCTGCTGCGCGGCTCCTACCACCTGTACCAGGGGCTGGGCGGGTTCGTCGGCAACGTCGCGATGGGCCTGGTGTTCGGGTGGGTGTACCGGCGCTGGGGCCGGGCGATGCCGCTGGTGGTGGCGCACACCGCGATCGACGTGGTCGCCTTCGTCGGCTACGCGCTGCTGGTGGGCCGGGTGAGCTGGCTGCCCGGCTGAGCGCGCCCGGCCGAGCACGCCCGGCCGAGCACGCCCGGGCGCTGCGCGTGACGGGGCTGGGCCGTGCGGGGGAGGCGGTGTGAGGACCTCGTGAGGGTCGCCGCGCGGGCCCGGTCCGCGCGGCGGGCTCGGTCCGCCGGGCGGGCCGGGGAGCGCCTACGGTGGAGCGGTCCGAAGGACGCCGACGTCCCCGTCCCCGATCCCGAGGAGCCGCCCGCAGTGCTCTCGCTCGTCTCCGCAGCACCGTCCATCAGCACGTCCGTGTGGCTGACGCTCGCCGTCGCCGCCGCCTCCGCGGCCGTCGCCGTGCTGGCCGGGGAGCTGCTCGCCCTGCTCGTGCGCCGCCTCGGCCGCCACCACGACGTCCTGGTCCGGGTGGCCCAGCGCGGCAGACGCCCGCTGGCGGGGCTGCTGGGGACCCTGGCCGTGCAGGTGTCGCTGAACGTCTACACCGGCCCGGCGGCCTGGCGCGCCCCGACGTTCTTCGTGCTGAAGATGGCGGTCGTCGCGTTCGTGGCGTGGCTGGCGGTGGTGGCCGCCAACGTCGTGCAGGACGTGGTGCTGCGCCGGTACCGGATCGACGTGCAGGACAACCTGCGCGCCCGGCAGCGGCGTACGCAGGTCACGCTCGTCAAGCGCCTGGTGGTGGCGCTGATCGTCGTGGTGGCCGCGGCCGTGATGCTGATGACGATCCCGGGCGCGCGCGGGGTGGGCACGAGCGTGCTGGCCTCGGCGGGCCTGCTGTCCGTGGTGGCCGGCCTGGCGGCGCAAACGTCGCTGGCGAACGTGTTCGCCGGCCTGCAGATCGCGTTCACCGACGGCCTGCGCGTGGACGACGCGGTCGTGGTGGAGGGCGAGTTCGGCAACGTCGAGGACGTCACGCTGACGTACGTGGTGGTCCGCCTGTGGGACCAGCGGCGGATGATCCTGCCCTCGACGTACTTCACGAGCACGCCGTTCGAGAACTGGACGCGCAGCTCCGCGGACCTGACCGGGACCGTGGACTTCGAGGTGGACTGGGACGTGCCGGTGCAGCGGGTGCGCGAGCACGCCGAGCGGTACGTGCGCGAGCACCCGCTGTTCAACGGCAAGGTGCTCGCGGTGCAGGTCACCGACGCGCGCGGCTCCGCGGTCTCCTTCCGGGTGCTGGTGAGCGCGAACTCCAGCGGTGAGCTGTTCGACCTGCGCTGCGCGGTGCGCGAGGAGGTCGTGACGCTGCTGCAGCGCGAGCACCCCGAGGCGCTGCCGAAGGTGCGCCTGGAGGGCGGCGCCGCGCGGCTGCCGCGGCAGGGTTCGCGCGACGCCTCGCGCGACGCCTCCGGCGAGGGCGCGCACGGCGGCGCGCACGGCTTCGCCCGCGGCCTGGACGGCGCGGCCGTGGACCGCGGCCTGCGCCGCTGACCGCTCGCCGCCGACCGGTCGCCGGTGGCGAACCGGGTGTGACGAGTGCCACACGCCGCGGGGTGGCGATCGTGGTCAAGAGGGGGTAGTGACCCGGACGAAGAACAGGCACGTGCCCATCGACGCCTTGATCTCTTCGCTCGGTCTGCTCGCCGCCGCCATCGGTGTCGTCACCGGTGTCCCCCAGATCGTCCAGCTCGTCCGCTCGCCCGACGCCAGCGGCCTGTCCTTCTCCTCCGCCGTCCTGGGCGCCCTGGGCTCGGGCACGTGGCTGACCTACGGCCTGCTGCTGATGGACCCCGCCCAGCTGGTCGGCAACGTCCCGGGCCTGGGCTGCGCCGTCGTCACCGTGGTCCTGGCCGCCCGCCGCCTGGGCGTGCCGCTGCGCGGCGCGGTCGCCGCGGTCGCCGCCTGGGCCCCCCTCGTCGCGGTCGCCGACCTCGTCGGCGGCGCGGCCCTGGTCGGCGTGCTGGCCACGGTGGTCTCGCTGGTGCGGATGCTGCCGCAGGTGCGCACCGCGTTCGGCAGCGGCTCGCTGGCCGGCCTGGCGCCGGGCACCTACGTGCTCACCCAGCTCTCCGCGACGCTGTGGACCGTGTACGGGGCGGCGACCGGCCAGCCCTCCGTGGTCGTGTGCTCGTTCGTCTCCGTCCTGCTGGCCGGCGTGGTGCTCTCCCGCCGCCTGCCCCCGCGCCACGTCGTGCGGGTCCTGCACGCCGGCCGGTTCGGCCTGCCCGGTCAGCTGCTGGTGCGCCCGGTGGTGGCGCTGGCCGCCTGAGCGGCGGGGGCGGGCTCCGCGCCGACGCGGCGTCGGCGCCCAGCGGGGCGCTCGCGCGCCGAGGGGCGCCCCTCCCGCGTGCCGCCGCCCGGTGCGGGTGCGAGGCTCGGGCGGTGGACGGGCACGCGCACCCCGGGCAGCCCGCGCGCGCCGACCGGCTGGAGCGGGCGGTGGCGCGCGACGGGCCGGCGTGCGTGTGGTGCGGGCGGGAGCTGGGCCGCCTGGTGCGCCCGACCACCGACCACCTGGTGCCGCGGGTCAAGGGCGGGCCGTCCTGGCTGGAGAACGAGGCCGCGGCCTGCCGGCGCTGCAACGGCGAGCGCGGGCACCTGTCCCCGGTGGACTGGCTGCTGGAGTGCCGCCGCCGCGGCTGGCCGGCCGACCCGGCGTGGCTGCGCCGGCGCCTGGAGGAGCTGGACGCGGCCATCGCCGCGCGCGGCGGGCAGCGCCGGGCCCGGCCCTACGTGCAGGCGCAGCTGCGCCGGGTGCGCCGGGTGGACGACGCGGCGTGAGCGCACCGGCAGGGCGCGCACCCGCCGGGTGCGGGCCTCAGGCTCCGGCGGGGCGGGTCTTGGCCAGGTGCACCAGGGCGACGCCGCGGTCGTCGGCGCCGGCGCCGGTGCGCACGTACCCGGCGCGCTCGTAGCGCGCGACGGTGGCCGTCGAGCCCGCGCCGGTGAACAGCGCGAAGGTGCGCACGCCCGGCGGGGCGGCGGCCTCCACGGCCGCCAGCAGCGCCGAGCCGGTGCCGCGGCCCTGCTGGTCGGGGGCCACGCACAGCCGGCCCACGTGCCCGCGCTCGCCGTCCACGCGCAGGCGCACCGCCCCCACGAGGCGCTCGCCGCCGCCGGGCCGGGGCACCAGGGCGACGAGCACCACCACGTCCGGGTCGGCGATCGCGGCGGCCACCGCGGCGAGGTCCTCGCGCAGCGGCGGCAGCATCGGGTCGCCGTAGCGCTGCGCCTCGGCGACGAACGCGGCGCGCTGCACGGTCAGCAGCTCACCGGCGTCCTGCGGGCGCGCCGGGCGCAGCACCGCGGCGGGTGCCGCGCCCGGCGCGGGGCTCACCGCAGGAACCACTCCCCCGGCTCGGCCAGGCGGTCGACCTCGTCCGGGCCCCAGGTGCCCTCGGCGTACGGCAGCACCGCCGGGCGGTGCTGCGAGAACCGCTCGATCGCGCGCCACGCGGCGCGCAGGCCCTCCACGCCGGTGAACAGCGAGCGGTCGCCGGACAGGACGTGGTCGATCAGGTGCGCGTAGGGCAGCGCCGGCTCGGTGCCCTCGAAACGGTCCAGCGGCAGGCTGGCCGTGCCCAGCACGGTGCCGCCCTCCACGCCCGGGCGGCGCACCGCCGCCCGCACGTCCAGCGAGCCGCCCTGCAGCAGCGAGAAGCTGATCGCGGCGGGCTCGCCGCCGCTCTCGCCGCCCTCGACGGCCGCGTACGGGCCCTCGGCGGGGGGCTTGAGCACCAGGGTGATGCGCTGCTCGTCGGCGGCCATCTTCTTGCCGCTGCGCAGCAGGAACGGCACCCCGCGCCAGCGCTCGTCGTCGATCCACAGCCGCGCCGCGGCCAGGGTGTCGGTGGAGGAGCCGTCGGCCACGCCGTCGATGTCGCGGTAGCCCTCGAACTGCCCCAGGACCACCTCGTCGGGGTCCAGCTCGCGGAAGCGCTGCACCGCCGCGTCGCGCGCGGCCTGCACCGTCCGCGGGCGCAGGTCCGCCGGCGGCTCCATGGCGACGGTCGCGGCCAGCTGGAACAGGTGGGTGACGATCATGTCGAGGAACGCGCCGGTGGCGTCGTAGAAGTCGGCGCGCTGGGCCACGTCGAGGGTCTCGGCGATGTCGATCTGCACCTGCGCGACGTGCTCGCGGTTCCACACCCCCGCCAGCCAGGGGTTGGCCAGCCGGGCGTGGATGAGGTCCTGGGCGGCCTCGAAGGCGAGGAAGTGGTCGATGCGGAAGACCTGCTCCTCGTCGAAGACGCGCTGCACCTCCGCGTCGAGCTCCTCGAAGCTGGCCAGCGAGGTGCCGTAGGGCTTCTCGTAGACGACGCGGGAGCCGGCCGCCAGGCCGTGCGCCTCGAAGGCGCGCGTGGTCGCCAGGAAGGCGCCCGGCGGGATCGCCAGGTAGTGCACGAGCTGCACGTCCTCGGCGCCGAGCTGCTCGCGGGCCTCGGCCAGCACGCCGGGCAGGGCGCCGGCGTCCTCGGCGCTGAAACCGCCGCTGGCGAAGAGCAGGTGCTCGGCGAAGTCGTCCCAGGGGCCCTCGGAGGGCTGCGGGCCGAACTCCTCCAGCGCCTCGCGGATGAAGCCGCGGAAGTCCTCGTGGGACATCTCGCCGCGGCTGCTGCCGATCAGGCGCCAGCGCTGCGGCAGCCGGCCGAGCTTGGCGAGCTGGAAGAACGCGGGCATCACCAGCCGGCGCGACAGGTCGCCCGTCGCGCCGAACATGACGAACACCGTGGGCTTGTCGTCCCCCGCGGAGTGCTGGGGGGACTGCGCTGTCTCGGTCACGCAGCAGACGCTATTGCCCCGCGCGCAGCGGCGCAGAGTAGGGTGCCGCCCGTGACCACCACGACGAGCTCCGCGCGATCGGGTCCCTGCCCGCGCGCGCGCAGCGGTGCGTGGTGGTGGGTGTCGGCGGTCGCCTGACGCTCCCCCGTCCCGGTGGCCGCCTCGTCGAGGAGGCCCACCCCCGGGACGGCCCCCTCGACGGCCGGCCGCGCCAGCCCCACCGAGAGGAACCCCCGTGCCGCACCCCGACCCCGCCGCGCTCGTCGCCGACCTGCTGCGCGGCGAGGCGCCGTTCGCGCTGCTGCGCCGGCTGGACCCCCGCACCGGCGAGCCCGGGCCCGTGGAGGTCCTGCGCGGGCCCGTGACCACCGTGGAGCACCTGGCCGACGTGCCGCTGCCCACCGGCACCCCCGGCTCGCCGGTGGCCGACGCGCTGGCGCTGGTGCCCTTCCGCCAGCTGCGCGAGCGCGGCTTCGAGGTGCACGACGACGGCACCCCGCTGCAGGTGCTGCGGGTCGAGCGCGCCGAGGAGGTCGCGCTGGAGGAGGCGCTGCGGGTGCTGCCCGACGCCGACGTGCCCCTGCGCGACGTCGCCCCGGACCTGTCCGACGAGCAGTACGCCGACGTGGTGCGCCGGATCATCGACGAGGAGATCGCGCAGGGCTCGGGCGCGAACTTCGTCATCCGCCGCGACGTGGACGGGGTGGTCGACGGCTTCTCCGCGGAGACCGCGCTGAGCCTGTTCCGCCGGCTGCTGGTGGCCGAGCACGGCGCCTACTGGACGTTCGTGGTGCACGTGCCCGGCCCGGGCGGCACCTCGCGCACCCTGGTGGGCGCCAGCCCGGAGGTGCACGTGCGGATGGCCCGCGGCGAGGTCGTCATGAACCCGATCTCCGGCACCTACCGCTACCCGGCCTCCGGCCCGGACGCCGACGGCCTGGTGGAGTTCCTCACCGACCCCAAGGAGGTCGAGGAGCTGTTCATGGTGGTCGACGAGGAGCTGAAGATGATGTGCTCCGTCGGCGACCTGGGCGGCACGGTGCACGGGCCGTACCTGCGGGAGATGGCGAACCTGGCGCACACCGAGTTCGAGCTGCGCGGGCAGTCGACCCTGGACGCGCGGGAGGTGCTGCGGCAGACCATGTTCGCCGCCACCGTCACCGGCAGCCCGCTGCAGAGCGCGTGCCGGGTCATCAAGCGGTTCGAGCCCTCCGGGCGCGCCTACTACGCCGGGGCGCTGGCGCTGCTGGGCCGCGACGGCGAGGGCGCGCAGACGCTGGACTCCCCCATCCTCATCCGCACCGCCGACGTGCGCACCGGCGCCGACGGCGCGGGCCGGGTGCGGGTGTCGGTGGGCGCCACCCTGGTGCGCGGCTCCACCCCGGAGGGCGAGGTCGCCGAGACGCACGCGAAGTCCGCGGGCGTGCTGCGCGCCCTGGGGGCGCTGCCGCCGCAGGCGCGCAGCGGCGCCGGCGGCGCGGGGGCGCCGGCGCGGCGGGTGCCGCTGTCCGCCGACCCGCGGGTGGCCTCGCTGCTGGCCGGCCGCCGCGACCGGCTGGCGCGGTTCTGGCTGGAGCCGCAGGCCGTCCCGCACGGCGCCCCGCTGGGCGAGGCGCTCGTCGTCGACGCCGAGGACACCTTCACCTCGATGCTGGTGCACCTGCTCGCCTCGGCCGGGCTGCGCGCGCGGGTGCTGCGCTACGACGACCCCGGCCTGGACGCGGCGCTGGCCGCGCACCGCGGCCTGGTCGTGATCGGCCCCGGGCCCGGCGACCCCGAGGACTCCTCCGACGCGCGCATCGCGCGGCTGCAGGGGCTGGCCCGCGACCTGAGCGCCGCCGCCCGCGGCGGCGGGAACCCGCTGCTGGGCGTGTGCCTGGGCCACCAGCTCCTCGCCGGCACGCTGGGCCTGCCGCTGCGGCGCAAGGACTCCCCGCACCAGGGCACGCAGCTGGAGGTCGACCTGTTCGGCCGCCGCGCCACCGTGGGGTTCTACAACTCCTTCACCGCCCGCGTCGACGAGCAGGCCCTGGCGCGGCTGGCCGCGCAGGGCACGGAGGTGTCCACCGGCCCCGCCGACGAGGTGGTGGCGCTGCGCGGGCGGGGTTTCGCCGGCATCCAGTTCCACCCGGAGTCGGTGCTGACGCTGCAGGGCCCGGACCTGCTGCGCTCGCTGGTGCAGCCCCTCACGGGCGCCTGAGGGCCGCCGGGCGGGCGGGTGCGCGCCTCAGGCGCGCACCCGCTCCAGCAGTTCGCGCATCCGCTGGACCTCGACCTCCTGGGTGACGCCCACGTCGGCGGCCATCTCCTGCACGCGCACGTCGGTGCCCCCGTCGAGCGCCTCGGCGGCCATGGTGAGGGCGCCCTCGTGGTGGGGGATCATCAGCTCGAGGAAGAGCGCGTCGAACTCCGCGCCGCGCGCCTCGGCGAGCTGCTGCAGCTGCGCGGGCGTCACGGCGCCGGGCATGTCGTGCGCCTCGCCGGCGCCGTGGTGGTCCTGCAGCGCCGCGGCCCCGGCCACGCCGCCGCGCTCGTCCAGCCAGCTCTCCAGCACGTCGATCTCGGCGCCCTGCCCGGCGGCGATGCGGGCGGCCAGCGTGCGCACGCCCTCGTCGCGGGCCCGCTCGGGCGCCAGCTCGGCCATCCGCAGGGCCTGGCGGTGGTGCGGCACCATCATGGCGGCGAACTCCACGTCCGCCTCGGCGGGCGGCGGCTCCTGCACGGGCGGGGCGGCCGTCGTGGTCGCCGCCGGCTCGCCGGGCCCCTGCGGCAGCAGGACGGGTGCCGTGGGCGCGGGCAGGTCGGCGCCGGAGCCGGTGCAGCCGGCCAGCAGGGCGGCGGCGCACAGGAGCACGGCACCGGTGGGGCGCTTCACCGGACGGTGTCTACCCACTGGGTGACCTCCAGGTCAAGGCTGTACGAACGTTGTGAATCAGTACACACTGCGTGTCATTACCCCCACGAACAGTGAGGCTCACGTGACCGCTCCCCCCCGCACCACCGCGCGGCGCCCCCGTCGCCGCCTCGCCGCCGCCGGCCTGTCGCTAACCCTGCTGGGCCTCGGCGCCCCCGCCGCCGCGGCCGCTCCCCCCGAGCCCTCCGGCACGCCCGGGGTGGACCAGGTCTCCTCCAGCAGGAACCTGCGCCAGATCGCGAACGTCCCCAAGCAGCAGGGCTTCGAGGGGACGAGCTCGTTCGGCACCGACATGGCCTTCCAGGGCGACCTCGCCTACGTCGGCAACTACGACGGCTTCACCGTCTACGACATCAAGCACCCGCAGAAGCCGCGCATCGTCAGCCAGGTGCTGTGCCCCGGCGCGCAGAACGACGTCAGCGTCTACGGCGACCTGCTGTTCCTGTCCACCGACTCCAGCCGCAGCGACGCCTCGTGCTCCAGCACGGCGCAGCCGGCGAGCCAGAAGGACTCCTGGGAGGGCATCAAGGTCTTCGACGTCAGCGACCCGGCCTCCCCGCGGTACGTCTCGGCGGTGGAGACCAAGTGCGGCTCGCACACCCACACGCTGCTGCCGGACGAGGCCTCGCACACCGCGTACCTGTACGTCTCCTCGTACGGCCCGCGCGCGGACTACCCCGACTGCGCCCCGCCGCACGACCTGATCTCCATCGTCGGCGTGCCGCTGGACGCGCCCGAGCAGGCGTCCGTGGTCGCCGAGCCGGTGCTGTTCCCCGACGGCGGCAACGCCGGCGGGACGCCGCACCCCACCGGCATCGCCAACCGCAGCGCCACCGCCGGCTGCCACGACATCACCGTCTACCCCGCCAAGGACCTCGCCGCCGGCGCCTGCATGGGCGACGGGATCCTCATGGACATCTCCGACCCGGTGGCCCCGCGGGTCATCGAGCGCGTGCAGGACCCGAACTTCGCGTTCTGGCACTCGGCGACGTTCAACAACGAGGGCACCAAGGTCGTCTTCACCGACGAGCTCGGCGGCGGCGGCGCGGCCACCTGCCTGCCCACCGTCAGCGACGAGTTCGGCGCCGACGCGATCTACGACATCACCGGGACCGGCGACGGCAGGTCCCTGGAGCGGCGCAGCTACTTCAAGATCCCGCGCGACAACACCACCACCGAGAACTGCGTGGCCCACAACGGCTCGCTGATCCCGGTGGCCGGGCGCGACATCATGGTGCAGGCCTGGTACCAGGGCGGGATCTCGGTGTGGGACTTCACCGACTCCACGCGGCCGAAGGAGATCGCCTTCTGGGAGCGCGGCCCGCTCTCGGCCACCGAGCTGGTCCTGGGCGGCTCGTGGTCGGCGTACTACTACAACGGCCACGTCTACTCCAGCGACATCCAGAAGGGCCTGGACGTCCTGGCCCTCGACGACCGCGCCACCGGTCAGGCGCGCAAGGTGCGCCTGGACCGGCTCAACGTCCAGACGCAGCCGGAGACCGGCGAGCGCGGCGGCTGGGGCGGCGGCGGCTGGGGCGGCGGCTGGGGCGGCGGCGGCTGGGACCGGCCCCGCGGCTGAGCGGAGCGCACCCGCGCGGTGCGCAGCGGTCGCCGTCGGCGGCCGCTG
>NZ_JBJLSG010000035.1:0-40851 GCF_050871925.1 Kineococcus gurbantunggutensis | reverse complement strand
GGGGGCGGGGGCGGGGAGGCGGGCGGACCAGGCGGCGAGGTGCTCGCGCAGGGCGGGGGGCTCCAGCACGGTGAACGGCGCGCCGGTGCGCAGCAGGGCGAAGGCCGCCCAGTCCAGCGACGTGGTGCTCGCGCGCAGCTCGCAGCGCCCCTCGCCGTCGGCCTGCACGCGCGCCCAGGCGCCCACGGCGCGGCGCACGGAGGCCGCCGGCGCCTCGACGCGGGCGCGCACCTCGTGCCGCGGCGCGCCGGCGCTGAAGCGGCGGCGCACGAACTCCGCCGCGTCGCCGCCGGGCACCTCGCGCGGGGCGAACACCCTGCCGTCCGGGCGCACCCGCGCCACGCGGTCCAGGCGGAAGACGCGCCAGTCGTGGCGGTCCAGGTCGTGCGCCAGCAGGTACCAGTGCCGGTCCATCCGCACCAGGCGGTGCGGGTCGGCGCGGCGCGGCACCACCGCGCCGTCGGCGCCGGTGTGCTCGAAGCCCACGCCCTCGCGGCCCCGGCACGCCTGCGCCAGCGCCGTCAGCACGGCCGCGTCGACGGCGGCCACCGGTTCCGTCCAGCGCGCGGGCACGGTCGCCCGGCCCAGCGCGTCGGCGCGCCGGCGCAGCCGGGCGGGCAGCACGGCGGTCACCTTCGCCAGCGCCCGCACCGACGCCTCCGCCGTGCCGACCACGGCGCTGTCGGCGGCGGCCTGCAGGCCCACCACCAGGGCCACGGCCTCGTCGTCGTCGAGCACCAGCGGCGGCAGGCTCGCCCCCGGCAGCAGCCGGTAGCCGCCCGCGCCGCCGCGGTGCGCCTGCACCGGGTAGCCCAGCTCGCGCAGCCGGTCCACGTCGCGGCGCAGCGTGCGCAGCGAGACCTCCAGGCGGGCGGCCAGGTCCGCGCCGCTGACGAGGCGGTGCGACTGCAGCAGCGAGAGCAGCTGCAGGGTGCGGGCGCTGGTGGACACCGGGCCCTCCCGGGGGATCGGCCCCGGGGGAACCGGGGCAGCGGTCAGGAACTGGCACCTTCGCGCACGAGTGTGGAGGCATGACCACGACGACGAACACCCCCACCACCTCCCCCACCACCTCCGCGAGCCGCGAGGTCGAAGACCTGCTGGGCACCCTGGCCCTGCACCGGGGCCTCCTGAAGCACACCGTGCGCGGCCTGAGCGACGAGCAGGCGGCGCTGCGCACCACCGTCAGCGAGCTGTGCCTGGGCGGGCTGGTCAAGCACGTCACCCTCGTGGAGTCCGGCTGGACCGCCTTCCTCACCGAGGGCCCCGAGGCCGTCAGCGGCGCGGACGGCAACACCTGGGCCGACGGGTTCCGGATGCTGCCCGGCGAGCGGCTGGCCGACGTCCTGGACGCCTACGACGCCGTCGCCCGGCGCACCGAGGAGCTCGTGCGCGCGCTGCCGGACCTGGACGCCGACCGCGAGCTGCCGCCGGCGCCGTGGTTCACCCCCGGCGCGCGCTGGTCGGCGCGGCGGGTGCTGCTGCACGTGCTCGCCGAGACAGCCCAGCACGCCGGGCACGCCGACGTGCTGCGCGAGTCCCTGGACGGGCAGAGGACGATGGGCTGAGCCGGTCGCGCGGCGGGTGCGGGTGCGGCCCGGCACCCGCCGCGCCAGGCTGGGGAGCGTGAGCGGGAAGTCGGCGGAGGACTACGGCGAGGACTACACCGAACCCGAGCTGCGCGAGCGGCTCAAGGAGGAGATCAAGGCCGGCGACAAGGGCGGGCGGGCCGGGCAGTGGAGCGCGCGCAAGAGCCAGCTGCTCCAGCACGAGTACGAGGCGCGGGGCGGCGGGTACCGCCACCCCGGCGAGCGCAGCGAGTCCCAGCAGCACCTGCAGGAGTGGACCGGGCAGGACTGGCGCACCGCCGACGGCTCGACGCGGGCCCGCAGCGGCGAGGGCACGAAGCGCTACCTGCCCGAGGCGGCGTGGGAGCTGCTCAGCGAGGACGAGAAGCGCGCCACCGAGGAGCGCAAGCGCTCCGGGCGGGAGCAGCACGTCGCCAACACCGACGCGGCCCGGCACGCGCGCGAGGCCGCCGAGCTGATCGACCTCACCGCCGCCGAGGCGGTGCAGCGGGTGCGGGGCATGGACGAGGTGGACGAGCTGGACCGCGCCGAGAGGGCGGAGAAGGAGCTCGGCAAGGGCCGCAAGACGGTCCTGGAGGCCGTCGAGCACCGCCGCGCGCAGCTCTGAACCCCCACCCGGGGCACCCCGCCCCGGAGCAGCCGTCCCCGCGGTGATCATGCACTGTTGAATCCTCAGCAGTGCGTGATCACCGCTGGTGGGGACCAGGGTGGGGACCGGGGCCGGGGTCGGGGTCGGGGTCGGGGCGAGGGCTCGCGGGGGCGTCCGCGTCGCGGGGGCGCAGGCCCGCGGCGCGCAGCTGCAGGCCGGCCAGGGCGCGCACGGCGCCCTCGTCCCCGCGCCGCCACGCCGCGACCGGCTCGGGGTGCGCGGCCAGCAGCTCGCCCGGGGTGCGCAGCGCCAGCGCCCGCAGGGCCAGCAGCTCGCGCCCGCCGGGGGTGGCGGCCAGGCGGCGGGCCTCGTCGGCGCGGCGCTGCCAGCGCAGCCGCGGCACCCCCCGCGCCAGGGTCACCAGCACCACCGGCACCGCGGCGGTCGCCACCCCCAGCACGGTGGCCACGCGCAGCACGGCGTCGACCTGCTCCTGGCCGGCGGCCGCCAGCGACGCCGCACCGGCGGCGGCGCGCTGCAGGGGCCCGGCCAGCTCGTCGCCCACCAGGGGCACCCCGGCCGCGCCCTCGCCGGCGCCGGCGAGCTGGCGCGAGAGGTCCGCCGCCCCGCCGGCGACGCCGCGCGCGGGGTCCGCCAGCGCGGAGACGGCCGCGGCGACGGCACGGCCCAGCAGCAGCGAGGCCACCACCAGCACCAGCCACAGCGCGTCCGCGGCGAGCTGGCGGGCGCGCGCGGCGGGCAGGTCCGCGTACCAGCGCAACGGCCCGCGCCTCAGCGCACGCCGGCGAGCTCGCCGGCCAGGTGCGGCAGGACCTCGCCCAGCGGCGCGTCCACGCGCACGTCGGCCTTGGCGTCGCCGCGGGTGGGCCCGGAGTTCACGATCGCCACGGGGGTGCCGCGCTTGGCGGCGTGCAGCACGAAGCGGTACCCGGACATCACGGTCAAGGAGGAGCCGACGACGAGCAGGGCGCGCGCGCCCTCGACCAGGGCGAAGGAGGCCTCCACGCGCTCGCGCGGCACCGTCTCGCCGAAGAAGACGACGTCGGCCTTGAGGGCGTCCTGCCCGCAGCGCCGGCACGGCACGGCGCGGAAGCCCTCGAGCTGCTCGTCGGTGAGGTCGGCGTCGCCGTCGGGGTTCAGGGCGCGGAACTCGCGCAGGCGCGCGTCGAAACCGGGGTTGGCCGCGCACAGGCGCTCGGCGAGCTCGGCGCGGGCGGTGACCTCGCCGCAGTGCAGGCACACCACCCGGTCGAGGTTGCCGTGCAGCTCCACCACGCCCGTGCAGCCGGCGGCGGCCTCGAGCCCGTCGACGTTCTGGGTGACCACGCCGTCGAGCAGGCCGGCGCCCTGCAGGGCGGCCAGCGCGCGGTGCCCGTCGTTGGGCCGGGCGCGGCGGAAGTGCTCCCAGCCGACGTGGCTGCGGCCCCAGTAGCGCCAGCGCGCCCGCGCCGAGCCGGTGAACTCCTGGTACGTCATGGGCGTGTGCCGCTGCAGCGAGCCGTTGGGGCCGCGGTAGTCGGGGATGCCGGAGTCGGTGGACAGCCCCGCGCCCGCCAGGACGGCCACGCCCCCGCCGGCGACGAGGTCGCGCAGCCGCCGCTCCCGCTCCCGCGCCGGCTCCTCCCGCTCGGCCGCGCCCGGCCCGTCCGCCCCGTGCTCGCTCACGGGGCCATGCTGCCCGCCGCGCGCCCGGCGCGCAGGACCAGCGCGGCCGGCGCGGCGGCGCCCGCGGCCAGCACGAGCACCCCGGCGACGACCGCGCCCCAGCCGCCGGCGTCGTGGGCGACGCCGCCGAGCCAGCCGAGCACGCTGGAGCCGACGTAGTAGCCGAACGTGTACAGGGCCGAGGCCTGGGCGCGCGCGCCGGGCAGCGCCCGCGCCCCGGCCCAGCCGCTGGCCACGGCGTGCGCGGCGAAGAAGCCCGCGGTCACCAGCACCAGCCCGGCCACGACGAGCACCAGCGAGCCCGCCAGGGTCAGCACGGCCCCGGCGGCCAGCACCGCGGTGGAGCCCAGCAGCACCCGCAGCCGGCCGGCCGCGGCCAGGCGCCCGGCGAGCGCGGAGGAGGCGGTGCCGGCGAGGTAGACGACGAACAGCAGCCCCACGACGGTCTGCGACAGCGAGAACGGCGGCGCCAGCAGCCGGAAGCCGAGGTAGTTGCAGACGCTGACGAAGGCGCCCATGAGCAGCAGGCCCTGCGCGTACAGCACGAGCAGGCCCGGGTCGGCCAGGGCCCGGCGCAGCCGCGCGGCCAGCCCGGGCCCGGTGCCGCGGCGGCGCGGCGCGAACCCCCGCGCGCGCGGCACCAGCACGCAGAACGCGGCGGTGGCCACCGCGCCCAGCACGGCGACGGCGGCCACGCCCCAGCGCCACCCGGCGAGGTCGGCGACGGCGGCGGACAGCACCCGCCCGGACAGCCCGCCCAGGGAGGTGCCGGCGACGTGGGCGGCGGCGGCGCGCGCGACCCGCCCGGCGGGCAGCTCCTCGGCCAGGTACGCCACCGCCACCGCGGGCAGCCCGCCCAGGGCGGCGCCCTGCAGCGCCCGCAGCACCAGCAGCGCCCCCACCCCCGGCGCCCACGGCACCGCCAGCCCCAGCGCGGTGGCGGCCACGACGGAGGCGACCATGACGGGCACCCGCCCGGCGCGGTCGGCCAGGGCGCTCCAGCCCACGACCGACAGCGCCAGCGCGCCGGTGGCCACCGACACCGACAGCGCCGCGCGGGAGGCGCCGACGTGCAGGTCGCCGGCCAGCGCCGGCAGGACGGCCTGCACGGAGTACAGCTGCGCGAAGGTGGCCACGCCGGCGGCGAAGACGGCCACGACGACGCGCCGGTGGCCGTGCTCGCCGTGCTCGCCGGGAGCGGCGGGGCCGGCCGGACCGCCGTGCCCGCTGCGCCGCTCGGCGTCCGCGGCGGCTCCCGCCCGGCTGTCCGCACCCACCCGCCCGACGGTAGGGAGCCCCCTCCCATGCGTCCAATGCATGGACCGCGGCGAACCGATGCACCATGGCCGGGTGGAGGACGTCGACGAGGTGGTGCGGGCCCTCACCGGGCCGCTGCGGGTGCTGGTGACCGTCGCCGAGCACGGGCACGTCACCCGCGCCGCGCAGGAGCTCGGGCTGGGCCAGCCCACCGTCAGCCGCGCCCTGGCGCGCGTGCAGGACGCCGTGGGCGTGCCGCTGCTGGCCCCGCACGGGCGCGGGGTGCGGCTGACCGCCGCCGGGCGCGCCCTGGCCGAGGCCGCCCGCCGGGCCCTGGGCGAGGTCGAGCGCGGCGTGCGCGCGGTGCGCGAGGACGACTCCCCCGCCACCGGCCGCGTCGCCCTGGGGTTCCTGCACACCCTGGGCGCGGCGGCCGTGCCCGCGCTGGTGCGCGCCTTCCGGCAAGAGCACCCCGGCGCCCGCTTCCAGCTCACCCAGGGTGCCGCCGGAGCGCTGCTGGAGCGGCTGGCCGCCGGGGACGTCGACCTGGTGCTCACCTCCCCGCTGCCGGCCGCGCCCGGCCTGCGCGCCCGCGCCCTGCTGGAGCAGCCGCTGACGCTGTGCCTGCCCGCCGAGCACCCCCTGGCCGGGCGGGCGCACCTCGCCCTCGCCGACGTCGCCGGCGAGCCGTTCGTCCTCTTCGAACACGGCTACGGGCTGCGCGAGACCGCCGAGGCGCTGTTCGCCGAGGCCGGCGTGCACCCGGCGGTGGCGTTCGAGGGCCAGGACGCCGACACCGTGCGCGGGCTGGTGGCCGCCGGCCTCGGGGTGGCGCTGCTGCCCGCCCCCGGCCCGGCGCGCGCCGGCGCGGTCGAGCGGCCCCTGCGCGGGCCGCGCACCTCGCGCACCCTGGGCGTCGTGCACCGCGACGAGGAGCTGCCGGCGGTGGCGGCCGCGTTCCTGGACCTGGTGCTGGCCCGCCCGGAGCTGCTGAGCCGCTCCGGCTGAGGCGCCGCACGCCCCTCCAGCGCGCACCCGCGCCGCCAGTCGTGGACCCGCCCGCCGGACTCAGCCGGGCCGTGCGGCGATTCCCTGCGCGCGCCGCCCTGCCTCGGCGGGGACGTGGGCAAGCGGTGCTCTCGTGGCCTACCACCAACTGCCTAGGCACGTCCTGACTGAGCACCGGGCGCGTTCAGTGGCCGGAACCGCTTGCCACGACCGCGCTGGGGGTGGTGTGCGTCGCACTGCTCTTGCTGTCCATGCGCCACACTGAACCGCTGGTGGTGCTAGCTACGCTGGCTGGCACCGGCGCAGTAGTAGAGCTGAACCCGCTCAGCCGCGACGCCGGCGTCACCGGGCAGGAGTTCTCCCGTGTGCCCGTCGTCCGAACCGCCAGCCAGCTGCGCCTGAACGAGGCGGTGCTGAAGGCCGCCACGGAACGGGTCATGCGCTCGTCTCCATCGACATGGGCCGCTAGAAATTCATCGGCGACACTCACGGCCACCTCGGTGGCGACACCGCCCCAGTGCATGTCGCTGCCGTCCTGGCCACCAGCCGACTATCGCTGTGAGGACGTCGTGGCCCGCACGGACGGCGACGAGCTGGCCATCGTAATGCCCGGCTGCCGCGCCGAGGCTACAGCGCAACGCGCCCGGCTCCTCGTCGAGGAGGCGCGCGCTAGGCGCGACCAGCTTGACCGGCTGCCGGGTCCTGTCACCTGAGCGCACCATCTATCGCTTCGGTCACGCACCGCTCGGAGCGCCTGCTTCACGACATTCGCCCATAGAGAATCGGCCGACCATCCCTTAACCCGGGACGGAGAATCGCCTATTCAACTGATACAAGTAGGTGTATGCGGGTTCCGAGGTGCCGCGCGTCTTGCCCGCGACGAACTCGACGCCTAGATCGAGGAGAGGTGAGAGGAGCAAGCCACTCCACGCTGGAACTTGGGACACCATATCGACAGCTGTCCCCACCACCGCTGCTGCGCCAATCGCTCCCCAATGCCAACCAGTCTTCTTGCGGGCTGTGCCGTAATTCTCGACGGCTTCTTCGAGCTCATGGAGAAACTTTCGTTCATCCAGCGGATGCCCTAGTACCCTACTCTGCCGATGCCGGGTCACCACTGCATCTAGCTTGTCGATCAGTTGTCGGCGCTCAGCCTGGTGACGATTGCGAAACTCGAGGACGTCTTCAACGGGGACATCCTCGGAGGGGACTGGCAGCAGTGATCCAATCTCGGCGATCAGGCAGGGCTGCTCGTTCCCGGGCAAAGGTGAGTATGCCAAAGCATGCGCATCAGGAAGACTGGTGTGCGTAATGTGGCGCTCTCCGCTTCGCTGACCAGATGCCGAGGCGGCATACCTAGCAGCGACCGCCAGCAGCGGTAACAGTAATTCCTCCCGAGCCAGGTAGGCAGCTCCTCCACCGCTCAGCGCACCACGCCTCTCAAGGCTCGTCTCGATACTCTCAGGCAGCTTGCCGTAATAGAGACGATTATGCGGTCTTAGTGGCCCAGGCACGGGAAGCAGCTTGGAGGGGTCCGTATTTGCAATGACGGCGTCCATTTCGACCACCATGCGGTTCAAATGTTGCGGAGACAGAACTCTGTCCAAGCTCAGCGGTTGATAGAAGTTCCCGAGCTTTTGCAGCTCTTCGGGCAACTCGTAGCGCTGGGGGACAATGCTCTTTAACGAATCCCAGTAGAGGATCGCTTGCCACAGCACCGGCTTCGGTGGCGCGATCAACGGGTAATAGAGCATCGCGGGCAACGGCTATTCCTCCAGTTGATTCGATCGGGCAGGACGCTCCTCGGAGCCTCAGCGCCCCCCGCTCACGTCCAGCGTGGTGCCGGTGACGTACGAGGCCGCGTCCGACAGCAGCCACACGACCGCCTCGGCGACCTCGGAGGCCTCCCCGCCGCGGCCCATGGGCACGCTCCTCTGCAGGCGCTCCACGCGGCCGGGGTCGCCGGCGGTGGCGTGGATGTCGGTGCGGATCAGCCCCGGGCGGACCCCGACGACGCGGATGCCCTGCCCGGCCACCTCGCGGGCCAGGCCCACCGTGAGGGCGTCGACGGCGGCCTTGGAGGCGGCGTAGTCGACGTACTCGCCGGGGCTGCCGAGCACGGCGGCGCGGGAGGAGACGTTGACGACGGTGCCGCCGCCGCCGCGGGCCATGCGGATCACCGCCTCGCGCGCGCACAGGAACGCGCCGACGACGTTGACGTCGAGCAGGCGGCGCACGCGGGCGGCGTCGATGTCCTCCACGCGCGCGGCCGGGGCGTTGACGCCGGCGTTGTTGACCAGGCCGGTGACCGGGCCGAGGTCCTCGGCGCGCGCGAACAGGTGCCGCACGTCGGCCTCGTCGGAGACGTCGGCGCGCACGGCCCGCACGGGCGTGCCGAGGTCGGCGGCCTGCTCGGCGACGAACTCGGCGGCCTCGCGGTTGGCGGCGTAGCTGAAGCAGACGGGCACCCCCCGCGCCGCCAGCGCCTGCACGACGGCGGCACCGATGCCCCTGCTGCCACCGGTCACGACCACGGTCCCCTGGGGCTGCTGCACGTCACGCACGGTACAGAAGCACTCACGTGGTGGGCACCGGCGGAGCGGCGAACACCCGCGCCGTCCACAGGTGCAGCAGCGCGTAGCCGCGCCAGGGCCGCCAGGGCCGCGCCCGCGCCAGCGCCGCCGCCGGGGAGACCCCGCCCATCGCCTTGCGCAGCACCAGGTCGCCGGGCAGGAACGCGTCGTCGTCGCCCAGCGCGCGCAGCGCCACGTAGTCCGCCGTCCACGGCCCCACCCCCGGCAGCGCCAGCAGCCGCTCGCGCGCGAGCGCGCCCTCGCCGGCCGCGCGCGCCGCGTCCAGGTCCAGCCCCCCGGCCAGCAGGCCCGCCAGCGCGTGCAGGGTGCGCGAGCGCGCCCCGGTCACGCCCGTCACCGCCCGCAGCGCCTCCGGCCCGGCCGCGGCCAGCGCCGCCGGGGCGGGGAAGGCGCGCAGCCCGCCCGCCACGGGCTCGCCGTGGGCGGCGACGAGCCGGCCGGCGAACGTGCGCGCCGCCGCCAGCGAGACCTGCTGGCCCAGCACCGTCAGCAGCGCCGTCTCCGCGCCGCAGACCGCCCGCGGCACCCGCAGCCCCGGGCGCGCGGCCACCAGCGGCGCCAGCTCCGCGTCCGCGCCCAGGTGCGCCTCGGCGGCGGCGACCTCGCCGTCCAGGTCCAGCCAACGGCGCACCACCGCGCACACCTCGTCCAGCACCGGCGCCGAGGCGCGCACCAGCACCTGCCCGCCGCGCTCGGCGGTGCCCAGGACCACCGCCGCCACCACCGGGCCGGCACCGGTGGGCACCACCCGCTCGTGGGTGCCGGTGGCCGCGTCGTGCCGCTCGGCGCCCGGCACGACGTGCGCGAGCAGGAAGCGGCGCAGCGGCCCGCTCGCCAGCCCGCCCGGCACGGGCAGGACCCGCTCGGCGGTCGGCGCCCCGGCGGTCACCGGGGGCGTCACGACGCCACCCGCGCGTCCGCGCCGCCCGCGCCGCCCGCGCCGTCCAGGTCCGCCCGCCGCGGGTCGAACACCGGCGGGTCCGCGGGCACCAGGTCCGGGTCGTCGTCGCGGAAGGTGCGGATGCGCCCCGGCGGGGTGTGCGGGCCCTCGAAGCGCACCGTCACCCGGCCCACGCCCGAGCCCTGCACCCACCCCGGCCCGTGCTCGGCGTGCTCGACGTCCTGCCCGGGCCGCCAGCCCGGCCGCGCCGGCGGGCCGTAGGGGTGCGCGGACCCGCCGGGCACCACCGCGCCCGCCTGCGCCGCGCCGCCGGGCCCACCGGGCTCCCCCGGCTCCCCGGCCCCGTCCGCCGCCCCCGGCTCCCCGTGCTCGCCCGGCCCGTCCGCCGGTCCCAGCAGCTCCGCCAGCAGGTCCGCCTGGGCGAACTCCGACAGCCCCGAGACGCCCACCCCCAGCAGCCGCACCCCGTCGGCCACGTCCACGCCCTCCAGCAGCTCCGCGGCGTGCGCGGCGATCTCGCGCGCCGCGCTCGTCGCGTGCGGCAGGGTGCGCGAGCGGTTCAGCGTCGTGAAGTCGTACCGGCGCACCTTCAGCGTCACCGTGCGCCCCGACACCCCGCCCGCCACCAGCCGGGCCGCGACCCGCTCGGCCATCCGCCGGGTCCGCTCGGTCAGGTCGCGCCGGTCGGTCAGGTCCGTGGAGAACGTCTCCTCCGCCGAGACCGACTTCGCCTCCCGCTCGGGCACCACCGGCCGCGGGTCCACCCCGCGCGCGAAGGCCAGCAGGCCGCTGCCGTGGGCGCGGCCCAGCATCCGCACCAGCTCCCCCTCGTCGGCCGCGGCGAGGTCCCCCACCGTCTTCAGCCCGCTGCGCACCAGCCGGTCGCCGGTCACCGCCCCCACCCCGGGCAGCTTGCGCACGCTCAGCGGCGCCAGCAGCGCGTGCTGCTCCGCCGGCGGCACGACGACCAGGGCGTCGGGCTTGCGCAGGTCCGAGGCGATCTTCGCGACCAGCTTGCTGGGGCCGGCGCCCACCGACACCGTCAGGCCCGTGCGCGCGCGCACCGCCGCCCGGAACTCCGCGGCGATCCCGGCCACCGCCCGCTCGTCCAGGTCCTCGTGCTCGGCGGACAGGTCCACGTACGCCTCGTCCATCGACACCGGCTCCACCAGCGGCGACAGCTCGCGCGCCAGCGCCATCACCTGCTCGGAGACCACCCGGTAGGCGCCGAAGCGCCCCGCCAGGTACGCCGCGTTCGGGCACAGCCGGCGCGCCTGCGCCGTCGGCATCGCCGAGCCCACCCCGAACACGCGCGCCTCGTAGCTGGCGGTGGCCACCACCCCGCGCCCGCCGGTGCCGCCCACCACCACCGGCCGCCCGCGCAGCGAGGGCTTGTCGCGCTGCTCCACCGCGGCGAAGAACGCGTCGAGGTCCAGGTGCAGCACCGCTGGGCGCGCCGCGTCCGGGCGCGAGCGCACCGGGGACCCGCCGCAGGACAGCACCCGACGAGTCTGCACCCCGCCCCCGACACCCCCGCAGCACCGGCGGGCACCCGCCGGCACCCGCGCGGACCCGCCGACACCCGCCGACACCCGCCGCGGGCGAGCGCCGCCGCCGCGGCGGGGGCATAGCCTCGCGCGGTGACACCACCCCACCCCCGGGACGCGCCGTGGACCTGAGCACCACCGGCTACGTGCTGCTCGTCCTCGCCGCGCTGGTCATCGGCTTCGCCAAGACCGCCATCGGCGGCGCCGGCACCCTGGCGGTGGCGGTCTTCGCCGCCGTGCTGCCGGCCAAGGAGTCCACCGGTGCGATCCTGCCCCTGCTCATCGTCGGCGACCTGTTCGCCGTGGCCGCCTACCGCCGGCACGCCGACTGGGGGCTGCTGCTGCGGCTGCTGCCCAGCGTCCTGGTCGGGGTGCTGCTGGGCGTGTGGTTCGTCGACGTCGTCGACGACACCGTCATGCGCCGCTCCATCGGCGCGGTGCTGGTGCTGCTGGTGGCCACCCACGTGCTGCGCCGGTGGCGGCTGCGCCGCGCCGGCACGGACGCGGTGCCGGCCTCCCCGGCCCGGCGCCGCGCGCTGGCCGCGGCGTTCGGGCTGCTGGCCGGGTTCTGCACGATGGTCGCCAACGCCGGCGGCACACCCATGTCGATCTACCTGTTCACCATGGGCCTGGGCGTGATGTCGTTCCTGGGCACCGGGGCGTGGTTCTTCTTCATCCTCAACGTCATCAAGGTGCCGTTCAGCGCCGGGCTGGGCCTGGTCGACGCCGACTCCCTGCGCCTGGACCTGCTGCTGGTGCCCGCCGTCGTGGCCGGGGCGCTGCTGGGGCGCTGGCTGGTGGGCCGGCTGAACCGCCAGCTCTTCGAGAACGTCGTGCTCGGCGCCTCGGGGCTGTCCGGGCTGAACCTGCTGCGCTGAGGGAGGGGGCGGCCGTGCGGCTGGCGGCGCGGGAGGTGGGGCTGTGGCGGCTGGTCGCCCAGCGCGTCGTGCCGGCGCTGCCGGGCGCGGCCGCCGTCGTGGAGCACCTGACGTGCGTGCAGGCGCAGGACCTGCGCGCCGCCACCACCGCCGTCGCGCTGCGCACCGCCCCCGGCGGGCCGGACCTGCCCGCCGCCCTGGCCGCCGGGCAGGTGGTGCGCTCCTGGCCGCTGCGCGGCACCCTGCACCTGCTGCCCGCCGCGGACCTGCCCTGGGTGCTGGCGCTGTGCGCGCCGCGGGTGCTGCGCTCCACCACCGCCCGCCGCGCCGCCCTGGGCGTGGCGGAGGCCGACGTCGCCGCCGCCCGCCGCGCCGCGCAGGGCCTGCTGCGCGGCGGGCGCGGGGCCGCGCGCTCCGAGGTGCTCGCCGCGTTCGAGGCCGCCGGGCAGCGCACCGCCGGCGGGCGCGGCTACCACCTGCTGCTGCACCTGTCGCTGACCGGCGTGCTGTGCCTGGGCCCGGTGCGCGGGCGCGAGCAGGACTTCGTGCTGCTGGCCGAGCACGTGACCGCCCCGCGCGCCCTGGAGGGCGAGCAGGCCCTGGCCGAGCTGGCCCTGCGGTTCCTGACCTCCCACGGGCCCGCGAGCGTCGCCGACCTGGCCCGCTGGGCGGGCCTGCCGGTCACCGCCGCCCGGCGCGCGGTGGCCGCGGTGCGCGAGCGCCTGGCCGCCGTGGACGTGGAGGGGACGGAGCTGCTGCACGACCCCGCCCTGCCGGACCTGGTGGCCGGGCACCGCCGCGCCGCCGCCGGCACCCACCTGCTGCCCGGCTTCGACGAGTTCGTCCTCGGCTACGCCGACCGCTCGCACGTGCTGCCCGCCGAGCACGCCGGGCGCGTGGTGCCCGGCGGCAACGGCGTCTTCCGCGGCACCGTCGTGCACGGCGGCGCCGTCGTGGGCACCTGGACCCGCGACGGCGACGCGGTGAGCACCGAGCCGTTCACCCCCTTCGCACCGGCGGTGCTGCGCGGCGTGCAGCGCAGCGCGGCCACCCTGCCCACCGGCCGCCCGGGCTGACCCCGGGCGCGGGTCAGGGGGTGGGCAGGCGCGTCAGGCCCTCCAGCAGCAGCTCCCGGTCGCCCGCCGCGCACACCCGCACCCAGCCCTCGCCGCGCGCGCCGAACGCGCTGCCCGGCGCCACCGCCACCCCCCGCTCGCGCAGGAACCGCTCCGTCCACCCCGCCACGTCCCCGCCGGAGGCGTGCGCGACGTCCACCCATAGGTAGAACGCCCCCGCCGGCCGCTGGTGGCGCACCCCCGCCCCCTCCAGCAGCGCGCACGCCGCCTCCACGTTGCCGCGGTAGAACTCCCGCGCCTCGTCCACGACGCCCTGGTCGCCCTCCAGCGCGGCCAGCGCCGCCAGCTGCGCCGGGGCGTTCACGCAGCTGACCACCGCCTCCTGCGCCGAGCGCAGCACCTCGCCCCACCCGTGCGGCGCCACCAGCCACCCCACCCGCGCCCCCGTCAGCGCGTACGTCTTGGAGAACGAGAACACGCTGAGCACCCGCCCGTCCGCATCCAGCGCCGCCGTGCTCACGTGCGGCACCCCGAACGTGAACCGCTCGTACACCTCGTCGCTGATCACCCACAGGTCGTGCCGCGCCGCGAACGCCAGCAGCGCGCGCAGGTCCTCCTCCCCCAGCACCGTGCCCAGCGGGTTCGAGGGGGAGTTCACCACCAGCACCCGCGTGCGCGGGCCCAGCACCGCCTCCAGGTCCGCCGGGTCCGGGCGGAAGCCGCGCTCCGCGCGCAGCGGGTACGGCACCGGCACCGCCCCCACGTGCCGGGCGGTCATCGCGAAGTTCGCGTACCCCGGGTCCGGCACCAGCACCTCGTCGCCGGCGTCCAGCGTCAGCGTCATCGCCTGGTGCAGCGCCTGCATCCCGCCGGCCGTCACCCACACCCGCTCCGGGTCCACCACCAGGGCGTTCTCCCGCGCCAGCTTCGCCGCCACCGCCGCGCGCAGCGGCCCGATGCCGCCGTTGCCGGTGTAGGAGGTCACGTCCGCCTCCCACGCGCGCGCCGCCGCGGCCAGCACGTGCGGCGCCACCGGAAGCACCGGCTCCCCCACGTTCAGCAGGATCGCCCCCGGCACGCCCTGCGCCAGCTCGAACACCCGCCGGATCCCCGACGGCGGGATGGCCGCCGCCCTCGCCGCGATCGCCGGCACCGCCGCTCCCCTCCGCACCACCCGGCACCGCGCCGGTCCCCCGAGGCTACGACCGCCCCGCCCCGGTGCCCCGGGCGCCCGCGCCCGCGCCCGCGCGCGGGGGCGGCGGGTCGGGCAGGGTCGGGGGCGTGACCTCGACACCCGCCCCGGCCGCCCGCGCCCACGACGCGCTCACGGCCGCGCTCGTCCTGGCGGTCGTGCCCGACCTGGGCCGGCGGCGCCGGCGCGCCCCCGACTTCGCCGGGTTCGTCTCCCACCAGCAGCACGCCGACACGGTCATGAGCCGCCTGGCGCCGGCGCTGTCGGTGGCCTCGCTCACCAGCGGCGCGGCCGCCGCGGCCTCGCTGCGCCGCAGCGACCCGGTGGCCGCGGCCCAGCGCGCGGCGGCGGCGGCGTGCGTGGCCGCGGCGATCGCCCTCACCGCCCGCGTGCACGTGCCGTTCAACCGGCGGCTGCGCACCTGGGACCCCGGGCAGGAGGTCCCCGGCTGGCGCGAGGGCCGCGCGCGCTGGGAGCGCGCCCACCAGGTGCGCCGCGCCCTGGCGGTGCTGGCCGGCGCCGGCGCGCTCGCCGCCCACCGCCGCGGCACCCCGGCCCGCTAGCGTTCGCCCCCCACCCCCCGCGAGGAGCCCCCGTGACCGACGACCCCGCCGCCCTGCTCGCCCTCCTGCAGGAGCAGGAGAGCACCCTGCGCTTCGACGCCTTCGACGAGCTCACCGCCTGGCGGCTGGGCTCCCTGCTCGTCGAGCGCTGCCTCGCCGAGCGGCTGCCGGTGGCGATCGCGGTGCGCCGCAACGGCCAGCGCCTCTTCCACGCCGGCCTGCCCGGCTCCAGCGCCGACAACGACGTCTGGCTGGACCGCAAGATGGCCGTGGTCGACCTGTACGGGTGCTCCTCCTACCTGGTGGGCACCCGCTTCCGCGCCGCCGGTGGGGACTTCGACACCGACTCGCGCCTGGACACCGGCCGCTACGCCGCCCACGGCGGCGCGTTCCCCGTCCTGGTGCGCGGGGTCGGCTGCATCGGCTCCGTCGCCGTGTCCGGGCTGCCGCAGGCGGAGGACCACCGCGTCGTCGTGGAGGCCCTGACCGCGTTCCTCGCCGCGGGCGCCTGAGCGGCGGCGGGCGAGGTGGCGCCCCCTCAGCGCCACCTCGCCCGACCGGGCGCCCCGCGGCTCAGCGCAGCTTGTGGGAGGCGTTGTTGTTCGACAACGTGGCGTTGAGGTTGGCGACCTGACCGCTCGCGAAGGTCTGCGAGGCGCCGGCGTAGCCGCTGTTGTAGTAGACCGTCACCGCCCGGCTGGAGCGGTTCCGCACCGACATCGCGTTGTTCTTCACGCACTGGTCCTGCCCGCTGCCGACGCCGCGGAACTCGTAGCAACCGGGCTGGCTGGAGCCGTAGTTCGACACCGAGGCGGTGAAGTCGGACACGGACCCGCCCTGGCCGGAGTAGTAGTACAGGCAGAACTCGCCCGACTCGCACACGCCGTTGCGGGCGGTCGCGGCGTGCGCGGGGGCGGCGGTCCCGGCCAGCACGAGGCCGGTGGTCGCCACGGTGGCGGCCAGGCCCGCGAGGACCGTCCTGCGGGCGGAGCGGGAGGCGGTGGTGGGCAGGCGGAGAGCGAGCACGGCAGGACTCCTTCGTCGTGGGTGGACGCCGTGGCGGGGGCGGTGCGCGCCCCCCGGCCCGGTGCGCCCTTTCTAGGAGCGCACGCGGCCGACCGCCAGGACCCCTGCGCACTACTGCGCAGTCGGAGCCGAACGGCTGCGCAGCGTCACCACCCGTGCTAGACGGGGAGCATGCGCACCGTCGGCCGCTGGCGACTCGTGCACGCGCTGGGCACCGAGCTGCTGGAGGTGCCCGACCCCGAGGAGCAGGTCCTCACCGGGGTGCGCTCCCTGCTGCGCCTGGTGCCCGGCGACGTCGCGGCCGACGCGGTGATCGACACCGCCGGCACCCCGCGCATCACCGAGGTGCCCGACCTGCTGGTGCCCTTCGCCCGCGACCAGCCCCCCGAGGTGTTCCTCAGCAGCCCCGTCCTGCCGCACGTGGCCCGCCACGGCAGCCTGCCCGCCAGCCGCGTGGAGGACCTCTGCACCCCGCGGGAGTGGGACCGCAACCCGATGCGCCGCCTGCTGCTGGAACCCAACGGCGTGCCCCACGCCCTGCTCACCGCGCACGTCACCGCCGAGGGGGTCACCCACTGCTGGGGCGTCAACCGCGGCCGCCCCTTCGACGACGACGAGCGCGACGCCCTGCGCGCCTTCGAGCCCTTCCTGCGCCGCGCCGCGCACGACCGCGCGCGCACCGCGCTGGTGCTCGACCTGGACCGGGCCGTCTCCTCCGGCGCCGGCCTGGTGCTCTTCCGCCAGGACGACGTCGTGCACCTCAACGACGCCGCGGGCGCGCTGCTGGAGCGCCACCGGGTGCCGCTGGCCACCGTCCTGCGGCTGAGCCGCTCCGCCCTCAGCGCCAGCCAGCGCACCGGCGCGCTGCCCACCCGCCACGGGGTCCTGCAGCTGCGCTGGCGCCCCGCGCTGCCCGGCTCCACGGCCGTCGTGCTCACCGAGGCGGCGGGCGCCGGCGCGGCACCCGCGGTGGTCAGCCCGCGCCAGCACGCGGTCCTGTGCCACCTCTCCCACGGCCTGACCGCGGCGGCCATCGCCCACCACCTCGGCATCAGCGAGCGCACCGTGCACAAGCACCTGGAGAACCTGTACCGGGCGCTCGGCGTGGGCGACCGCCTCAACGCCGTGCTGCGCGGGCGCGACCTCGGGCTGCTGCCCGTGCTGGAGGGCTGCGCCCGCCTCACCCGGCCCGGTGCGCCCGCGCGCCCCTGACGGTGCCCGCGCGCACGCCGGCGCGGGCGGCGGCGCGGGCGGCGGCGCGACTGGCGGGGGCCGCCCGCGCCCCGGCACACTCCCCCGGTGCCCACCGCCCCCGGGAGCGCCGGCGACGACCTCGTCGCGCGCCTGCGCGCCGCCGGGTGCGTCTTCGCCGAGGAGGAGGCGGCGCTGCTGCGCGCGGCGGCCGCCGGCACCGGCGACCTGGAGCGGCTCGCGGCCCGGCGGGCGGGCGGGGAGCGCCTGGAGGACGTGCTCGGCTGGGCGGCGTTCTGCGGGCTGCGCCTGAGGGTGGAACCGGGCGTGTTCGTGCCCCGGCACCGCTCGGAGGTGCTCGTGGACCTCGCCGCACCCCTGCTCGCCCCGGGCGACGTGCTCGTGGACCTGTGCTGCGGCACCGGCGCGCTGGCCGCCGCCCTCTCGGCGCGGGTGCCCGGCCTGACCGTGCACGCCGCCGACCTGGACCCGGCCGCGGTGCGCTGCGCGCGGGCCAACCTGCCCGGCGCGCACGTGCACGGCGGCGACCTGTTCGGCGCGCTGCCCGCCCACCTGGCCGGCACCGTCGCGGTCGTCGTCGCGAACGTGCCGTACGTGCCCAGCGCGCAGGTGGCGCTCATGCCGCCCGAGGCGCGCGAGCACGAGGCGGCGCGCGCGCTGGACGGCGGCACCGACGGCCTGGACGTGGCGCGCCGCGTGCTCGCCGGGGCGCGCCGGTGGCTGCGCCCGGGCGGGGCGCTGGTCGTGGAGGTGGGCGAGGAGCAGGTGCCCGCGGTGCTGCTGGCCGCGCGCGCGGCGGGCCTGGACGCCGGCACCGCCACCGACGAGGACGGGGACACCACCGCGCTGGTGGCGCTGCGGCCCGCCCCCTGACGGGCCCGCCGGGTCGGCGGCCCGCCGCTCAGACGGCGCGGTCCTCCGCGGTCAGCCCGGTCACCGTGGTGTAGAGGAACACCGAGTCCTCCAGCGCCTGGAGCGCCTGGCGCTCGTGCGTGATCACGACGAGCTCGCCGCCGCCCACCTCGACGTCCCCGGCGCCCGCGGTCCCCGTCAGGCGCACGCGCCCGCTGAGCACGTGCAGGCTGCCGGCGTGCGGGGGGTTGTGCTCGCCCAGGTGGTTGCCGGCGGTCAGGGCGATCACCGTCTGCCGCAAGCGGTTGTCGTGCACGAGCAGCTCCGCGCTGCGGCCGTGGGCGGAGGCGCGGGCCGCCTCCAGGTGCGCCTCGGCGGCACCACGCAGATCGACCACGGTCGTCCTCCCCAGCTCTCCGTCGGGCCCGGAGCCGTCAGTCTTCCCCGTCGGGCGGCGCCGCGCACGCGGGGCACGGCGCCGCCGGCCGGCGCTCGCGCAGCGCCCCGCACCCGGGGCACACGCGCTCCAGCCAGCAGACGGGCTCGCCGCCGCCCTCGCCGCCGCCTCCGCCGGGCACGGGGGTGCCGTCAGAGCGCCGGCTGCGCGGACGCGACGCGCCGGCCGGTGACCTGCGACCTCGGGAACACCCCGGCCTTGGAGCTGCCCTCCATCTCGTCGCCGCGCACCACGACGTCGAAGGCGATGTTCAGCCGCAGGGGGCGGGTGATCGACTGCTTCCAGGTCAGCCGCTCACCCCGCAGGCTGACGTCCTTCAGGGCGACGTCGCCGGTGTCCGTGCGGGCCACGCCGCGCAGGTCGGCGTCCTCCCCGGTGAGCTCCACGGTGGTCCGCTGCTCCCCGACGGGGGTGGCGATGGTCAGGTTCCAGGTGCCGGCGACGCTCACGGGGATCCTTCCGGTCGGTGGGGTCAGGAGGCTCCCACGCCGCCGGCCCCCGGCGCCCGGCGACGGGCGCACCCGGCAGGTCCGTGCCGTCCTGGCAGGTCCGTGCCGCCGCGCCGCCCGCCCGCGGGGGCGGTGCGTCAGGTCGCCATGTCCACGAAGCGCGAGTAGTGGCCCTGGAAGGCGACGGTGATGGTGTCGGTGGGGCCGTTGCGGTGCTTGGCGACGATGAAGTCAGCCTCACCGGCGCGCGGTGATTCTTTTTCGTACATGTCCTCGCGGTGCAGAAGAATCACCATGTCGGCATCTTGTTCGATAGATCCCGATTCGCGGAGATCGCTCATCTGCGGCTTCTTGTCGGTCCGCTGCTCGGGACCGCGGTTCAGCTGCGAGAGCGCGATGACGGGCACCTCGAGCTCCTTGGCCAGCAGCTTCAGCGCACGGGAGAACTCCGAGACCTCCTGCTGGCGGCTCTCCACCCGCTTGCCCGACGTCATCAGCTGCAGGTAGTCGACGATGACGAGCTTGAGGTCGGCGCGCTGCTTGAGCCGCCGGCACTTGGAGCGGATCTCCATCAGCGACATGTTCGGCGAGTCGTCGATGTACAGCGGCGCCTCGGAGATCGCGCCCATGGTGCGCGCCAGCTTCGTCCAGTCGTCCTCGCGCATCGTGCCCTTGCGCATGTTCTGCAGGGGGATGCGCGCCTCGGCGGACAGCAGGCGCATGGAGATCTCGTTGCGGCCCATCTCCAGGGAGAAGATCACCGACGCCAGGCCGTGCTTGATGGAGGCGGCGCGGGCGATGTCCAGCCCGAGGGTGGAGTTGTGCGTGGGCACCATCGACCGGCCCGCGAGGTACAGGTGGTCGTCGTTGTCGACCTCGACGCAGCGCACCGGCACGGGAGCGACGGGACGCACCTCCGTGATGAACCGGGAGTCCCGGCGCTGGAAGGCCCGGACGCGGCGCTCCTTGTGCAGGAGCCGCTTGCGCTCCAGGAAGAAGACGTCGTCGTCGGTGCTGAAGGTGATGGTGAAGGCGCGGGACGACTCCTCGCTGCGGCCCCGCACGGCCTTCTCGCTCCAGCCGGTGCGGTAACCGAGGCTGTGCACGAGTTCCCGGACGTCGGTGGCGAGCCTCCGCGAGGTCACCGAGAACTGCACCGTGCCGCTGGGCGCGACGGTGCCGTCGGTGTCGAGCAGGCCGGCCAGCAGAGCGCGACGCTGGGCGATGGACGCGCGCAGGTAGCTCGTCGGGACGTGCTTGTCGCCGAGCACCCCCAGGGTGCGCAGACGGGCCTGGACCGTCCCGTGCTCGTTCCGGCAGTCCTGGCAGAGGACCAGGCCGCTCGAGGGGCGGCCGCAGTCCGGGCACGTCGGGGCCGCGACGGGCTCGCCCACACCGCGCGAACGGCCTCCGCAGCTGCGCCCGCACGTCTTCACCTGCGAGGTGCGCGGCACGAAGGGCTCACCGCACACGACGCAGTCCTTGCGCGCGATGACCGGCGTCGGCAGGCGCAGCGAGTAGCTGAGACCGCCTCGGGGCACGACCGCGATCCCCTCGTCCTCGACGTGCAGGGTGATCTCGGGGTCGGCGGTGGTCAGCTGGGCGCTGGCGCTGGTGCCGTCACCGAGCCACGCCCCGAGGGTGTATGGCGGCACAAGCAGCTCCCGCTCGGGCAGGTCGACGGGCGCGGTGAGCGGCACCGCGTGGTTGAGGCGCCGGTCCGCGCACCTCAGCGTGGCCGCGATCTCCTCCGTGGTCTTCACCGACGGGAAGGTGCGCTGGTTCTTCGTGCGGTCGTAGCCGGTCGCCGCGGCGTGGGCGGACTTGCGCGACGCTCGTGTGCTCGTGAGCCACTGGTGCTGCGCGTCGGCCACCACGGTGCTGCCGTCGGAGAAGACGACCTCGTAGCAGGGCCGGTCCACCATGACGCCGGTGGCGGCGACGACGCGGGTCGGGCGCCCGTCGGCGCCGACGAGCTCGTCGCCGACCCGCACCTCGCCCATGGTCGTCCACCCCGTGGGGGTGGGCAGGGGGGTGTCCAGCGCCAGGGCCTTGCCGACCGCGGGCCTGGCCGCGATGACGATCATCTGGCCGGGGTGCAGGCCGTTGGTGAGGCCGTCGAGGTCGGCGAAGCCGGTGGGGACGCCGACCATGCCCTCGCCGCGGTGGGAGCTGGCCTCGATCTCGTCGATGGCGCCCTCGATGACGTCGCCGAGGACGGCGTAGTCCTCCTTCACCCGCTTCTCGGTGACGGCGTACACCTCGGCCTGGGCGGAGTTGACGATGGCGTCGACGTCCATGCCGTCGGCGCCGTAGCCCATCTGCACGATGCGGGTGCCGGCCTCGACGAGGCGGCGCAGCACGGAGCGCTCGCGCACGATGCGGGCGTAGAAGCCGGCGTTGGCGGCGGTGGGGACCGTGGAGATCAGGTCGTGCAGGTAGGGGGTGCCGCCGACGCGGGCGAGCTCGTTGCGGTTGGTCAGCTCCGCGGAGACGGTGACGGGGTCGGCCGGCTCGCCGCGCGAGTAGAGGTCGAGGATCGCCTCGTAGATCAGCTCGTGGGCGGGGCGGTAGAAGTCCTGGCCCTTGAGCACCTCGACGACGTCGGCGATGGCGTCCTTGGAGAGCATCATGCCGCCGAGCACGCCCTGCTCGGCGGCGATGTCCTGCGGGGGCATCCGCTCGAACTGCTCGCTGCCGACCTCGGGACCCCGGTCGCCGCCGCGGTCGCCGCCCCTGCGCCGCGGGCCCGCGGGCCCGCCGCGCTGCGCCGGCGCGTCGTCGAACGTCGTCACGCTGCTGCGCCCCTCTTCCCCGAACGGCCGGCCACCGGCCGCTGGAGCGGCCGTCCACCGGCACCACCACCGCTGTCGACCGAGGTCTACCGGGAGGGTCCGACACTGCGGTCCAGGCACCCTCGCGCACCCGGACGGGCACGGTCAAACGAGCCTGTGCACAGACCGGTTGACAACCTGTGGACGACCTGGGGGTGGCGGTGCACAGGGTGTGGACAACCCTGGGGGCAACTCGCCGATCCGCACCCCCCGGCGACGGCGCACCGCCTCTGACCTGCGACGATGCCGTCCACCCGGTGTGGAGGACGAATCCACCCGAACGACGGGAGGGCGACCGTGGGGTTTCGGTCCGGTAACGGCCCGGTCGGGCGGCTGCGGCCCGGTGCGCGCGACGCCGAGATCGCCCGGCTGGCCGTGCCCGCGCTGGGCGCCCTGGTCGCCGAGCCGCTGTTCCTGCTGGCGGACTCGGCGATCGTCGGCCGCCTGGGCACGCTGCCGCTGGCCGGCCTGGGCGTGGCCGGGGCGGTGCTCAGCACGGCCGTCAGCCTCTTCGTCTTCCTCGCCTACGGCACCACCGCCGCCGTCGCCCGGCGCCTGGGCGCCGGCGACGTGCGCTCGGCGCTGGCCGCCGGCGTGGACGGGGTGTGGCTGGCCCTGGGCCTGGGCGTGCTCACCGCCGTGGTCGTGCACGCCGCCGCCGGGCCCGTGGTCGACGCCCTGGGCGTCTCGCAGGCGGCCCGCCCCTTCGCGCTCACCTACCTGCGGGTGAGCCTGTGGGGGCTGCCGGGGATGCTCGTCGTGCTGGCCGCCACCGGCGTGCTGCGCGGCCTGCAGGACACCCGCACGCCCCTGCTGGTGGCCGGCGCCGGGGCCGGCCTCAACGTGGTGCTGAACCTGCTGCTCGTGCACGGCCTGGGCCTGGGCATCGCCGGCTCCGCGGCCGGCACCGCCGCCACGCAGGTGCTCATGGCGCTCGCGCTGGCGGTGGTCGTGCTGCGCGGGGTGCGCCGCACCGGCGCCCCGGTGCGCCCGCACCCGCTGGGGGTGCTGCGCAGCGCCCGCGCGGGCGTGCCGCTGCTCGTGCGGACCCTGACGCTGCGGGTGGCGCTGCTGCTGACGACGTTCGTGGCCGCCGCCCAGGGCGACTCGGGCCTGGCAGCCCACCAGGTGGCCACGACGGTGTGGACGACCACCGCGCTGGCCCTGGACGCCCTGGCGATCGCCGCGCAGGCCCTGGTGGGCCGCTCCCTGGGCGGCGGCGACGTCGCCGGCGCGCGCGCCGTGGTGCGCCGCTGCGTGCGCTGGGGCGTGGTGGTCGGCGCGGCGCTGGGCCTGCTGGTGGCGGCGACCTGCTGGCCGGTGGCGGGGCTGTTCGCCCCGCAGGCGCAGGTGCGCGGCGACCTGGCCGCCGCCCTGGTCGTCCTGGGCGCGTGCCTGCCGGTGGCCGGGTGGGTGTTCGTGCTCGACGGGGTGCTCATCGGCGCCGGCGACGGGCGCTACCTGGCGCGCGCGGGGCTGGCCGCCCTGGCCGCGTACGCGCCGCTGGCGGTGCTGGTGCTGCTGCTCGCGCCGCCCGGGCGCGCGGGCCTGGTGTGGCTGTGGGTGTCGTTCGCGGGGGCGTACTCGCTGGCGCGGCTGCTCACGCTGGTGCGGCGCGAGCGCTCCGGGGCCTGGGTGGTCACCGGCGCGGGGTGAGCGGGCGGGCGCGGTGCGTCCACCGGTCCGACCGCGCAGCGCAACGGCACGGAAACGGCGGCGTTCCCCGCAGGAAACGGGCGTCGCCTTGACTGGGCGGCACCGACGACGGCAGGAGGACACCGTGACCCGTCCCACCGGAGCGCTCCCCGGCGCCGGCCGCGGCCCGGGCGGCCTCGTGCCCGCCCCGCGCCGCGCCGACGCCGACCGCCTGCGCGTCGTGCGGGCCCAGGGCCTCGTCGTGCGCGGCGCGGGCCGGGCCGAGCTGCTGGGCTTCCCCACCGCCGACGTGCCCGCCGCGGCGCTGGCCGTGCGCGGCGGGGCGCTGCGCGACGGCTTCTGGGCCGGCACCGCGCAGGTGGACCCGGCCGGGGGCGGGCCGGTGCACGTGGCGTGCGTGTCCGTGGGCGCGCCGGTGTGCGGGCCGGGGGGCGGGCGGGTGCTGGAGGCGCACCTGCTGGACGCCGACGTGGACCTGGTGGGCCGCTCGCTGCTCGTGGCGCTGCACCTGCCGCTGCGCCCGCAGCGCGTCTTCGGCGGTGCCGGTGAGCTCGCCGCGCAGCTGGAGCGGGACGTGGCCGCCACGCGCCGCTGGGCGCTCGGCGCGGGCCTGGGCGGGCTGCTGGGCGGGTCCGTGGAGGTCCTGGGCGGCTGAGGGCGCCCGGGGCGGTGGGCCCCCGGTCAGGAGGCCGGCAGGGCCTGCTCCAGGCGCGGGACGATCTGCTCCAGCGCGTAGCCCAGGGACAGCACGGTGCTCAGGGAGTAGGCGCTGGAGACGTCCGGGGGCAGCACGAGGGCGCGGCCGTCGGCGACGGCGGGCAGGGCCCGCCACACCGGGTCGGCGGTGATGTCGGTCTCGGGCACGGAGATGGGGAAGACGACGACCACGTCGGCGTCGAGGAGGTTGAGCTGCTCGGTGGAGACGTCGACGGTGAAGCCGCTGCTGGCCACGGGCAGCGCGGCGACCTGCGGGTTCTGCACGAACCCGAGGCGCTCGAGGAACTGCACGCGCTCGCTGCCCTCGACGTAGGCGCCCCAGCCGCGGCTGGTGCGCGCGGCCGCGGTGGCGCTGCGGCCGGCCCACTGCGGGTGGGCGGCCGCGGCCCGCCGGAAGTCCTCCTCGACGCCGGCGAGGAGGTCCCGGCCCTGCTGGGCCCTGCCGAGGGCGGTGGCGATCAGCGTGACCTGCTGCTCGGTGGTGGTCAGGTAGGAGTCCCCGCCCTCGGGCACGCCGACGGTGGTGGCGATGGCGGACAGCTTGGCGTGGCGGTCGGCGTCGCCGGAGCTCTTGACGTCGAGGATGAGGTCGGGGGCCAGCGCGGCGATCGCCTCGTAGGAGGGCTCCAGGGTGCCGATGACCTCCGGCGGGGTCGTGTACAGGCCCTGCGCCCAGGGCCCGACGCCCTCGCCGCCGAAGGCGAGCCAGTCCGAGGCGCCCACGGGCTGCACGCCGAGCGCCAGGGCGGTCTCGGCGTCGCCCCAGCCCAGGGCGACGACGCGCTGCGGGGCGGCCTCGACGGTGACGTCGCCGAACTTCGTGCTCACGGTGGCGGGGAAGGCGCCGCCGGGGGCGCTGCCCGCGGTGCCCGTGGCGCCCTCCTGCGGGGAACCGCCGGAGCCGCCGGAGCCGCAGGCGGCCAGGGCGAGCACCGCGGCGGAGACGACGACGGCACGGCGGGACGGCAGCACGGGACCTCCTGGGCGACGTCCCGGCCCTGCGCCTGGACGAGGACAGCCTAACCTCAGCCGCGTCCGGTGCCGGTGGGGCCCGCGGGCCCGGCGGGGCCCCGCACGCACCGGGGGCCGGCCGCGCAGCGCGCGACCGGCCCCCGGCGTGGTGGTGAGGTGCTCAGCCCTGGGCCGCGACGACGTCGATGGTGACGGTCGCCGAGACGTCGGGGTGCAGGCGCACGAGCGCCTTGTGCACGCCGACGGTGCGGATCGGCTGGGGCAGCTCGACCTTGCGCTTGTCGACCGCGGGGCCGCCGGCGGCGGTCACGGCCAGCGCGACGTCGGCCGGGGTCACGGCGCCGAACAGGCGGCCGCCCTGGCCCGCGCGCGCGGCGTACGCCACGGTGCGGGACTCCAGCGACTGCTTGACGGCCTTGGCGTCGTCGAGGCTGGCGATCTCGCGGGCCTTGCGGGCCTTGCGGATCGACTCGACCTGCTTCTCGCCGCCCTTGGTCCACGGGGTGGCCAGGTTGCGGGGCAGCAGGAAGTTGCGGCCGTAGCCGTCCTTGACCTCGACGACGTCACCGGGCGCGCCGAGACCGGACACCTCGTGGGTGAGGATGAGCTTCACGTCGTTCCCCCTCCTCAGCGGGCGGAGCTGCTGTAGGGCAGCAGCGCCATCTCGCGGGCGTTCTTGATCGCCTTGGCGATCTGGCGCTGCTCCTGCACGGACACGCCCGTCACGCGACGCGCGCGGATCTTGCCGCGGTCGGAGATGAACTTGCGCAGGAGCGCGGTGTCCTTGTAGTCGACGCTCTCGATCTTGGCGGCCTTGAGCGGGTTCTGCTTCTTCTTGGGCTTGCGCACGGGCACCTTGGCCATCGTGGTGCTCCCCTCTCGTGAGAGCCCGGGGTTCGGCCCCGGGATGACGTCGTTCGTGGTGCTCGGCGGGTCGCGGCGGGTGCCGCGGCGCACCGAGGGTCAGACCCGGAGGGTCTGGGAGTGCTGGCGGGGGACGGCCCGTCAGAAGGGCGGGTCGTCGTTGGACGCGCCGCCCCAGCCACCGCCGCCGGCGGGGGCACCGCCGGAGGGGCCGGTGGCCCACGGGTCGTCCTGCTGCTGACCGCCGCCGCCGGAGCTCGCGCCCCAGCCGCCACCGCCGCCGCTGCCGCCGGGGTTGCCCCCGCCGAAGCCGCCACCGGAGTTGCCGCCGCCGCCGAAGCCGCCGCCACCGCCGCCGCCGCGGGAGGTCTTGTTGACCTTCGCCGTGGCGTAGCGCAGCGAGGGGCCGATCTCGTCGACCTGCATCTCGATGACGGTGCGCTTCTCGCCCTCCTTCGTGTCGAAGGTGCGCGACTGCAGGCGGCCGGTGACGACCACCCGGGTGCCGCGCGTGAGGGACTCGGCGACGTTCTCCGCCGCCTCGCGCCAGATGGCGCAGCGCATGAACAGCGTCTCGCCGTCCTTCCACTCGTTCGACTGGCGGTCGAACGTGCGGGGGGTGGACGCGACGGTGAAGTTGGCCACGGCCGCCCCGGAGGGGGTGAAGCGCAGCTCGGGGTCGTTGGTCAGGTTCCCGACCAGCGTGATGACGGTCTCCCCCGCCATCAGGCGGCCTCGGCGCGGAGCAGCTTCGTCCGCAGCACCGCCTCGTTGAGGTTCAGCTGACGGTCGAGCTCCTGCGCCACGGCGGGCGTGGTGTTGAGCTCGACGACGGCGTAGATGCCCTCGGACTTCTTCTTGATGTCGTAGGCCAGGCGGCGGCGGCCCCAGATGTCGACCTTGCCGACCTCGCCACCACCCTGGCGGACCACGTTGAGGAACCGCTCGAGCGACGGGCTGACCGTGCGCTCCTCCAGCTCCGCGTCGAGGATCACCATGAGCTCGTACTGACGCGCGCTCATTCCCCACCTCCTTCGGTCTCAGGCGGCCACGGTCTCTCCGTGGCAGGAGGGTCTGGTGCGTCGTCCGCGCCCGTCGACGGGCGCAGGACCGACACAGTCTACCGGCCCCTCGGCGCCCACCCTGCCGCCCGCCGCCGGCGCCCCGGCCGCCGTCCACAGCCGCGGGCCCGCGCGGCGCCCCGCGCGCCCCTGGGGAGCCCGCGGCGCGGGCGGGAGCGGCGAGCCGGGGGCGGCACCGGGGCCGGGACCTCAGGCGACCCGCACGACCAGCGCGTCCGGGGCCCGGTCCACGTCCCCGCCGGCCGGGTCGTCCAGGCCCTCGGCGCGCACCGGGTCGCGCCACGGCGAGCGCACGTCGCGCACGACGGAGCCCGCGAGCCAGGCGAGCGCCGCCAGGCGCAGCACCAGCAGCAGCGCGTACAGCTCGGGGGGCAGGGCCCGGGAGGGCTGGGACTGCCCGGCGACGTAGAGCCACACGGCGGCGAAGTAGGCCGCCTCGGCGGCCCACCACAGCAGGTGCTCGCGCCAGCGCGGCACGGCCAGCGCCGCCAGCGGCGCCAGCCACAGCGAGGCCTGCGGGGGGAACGCCGGCCCGAGGGCGCAGGCGCCGGCCACGAGCAGGAACGCGACCTGCGGCAGGCGGGGGCGGCGCGGGGCCCACAGCACGAGCAGCGCCACGAGCAGCAGCCACACCGCCCAGCCGCCCACGGTCAGCGCGGTCACCGCCCCGGCGCCCAGCCCGGTGGCGCCGGCGTCGCCGGCGGCCTGCTCCAGCAGCTGCGGCAGCAGCCACGGCGAGCCGTAGCCGGCGGGGCGGCTCAGGGCGTCGCGCAGGTGCGCGCTCCAGGTGCCGGGGGAGGTGAGCGCGAAGGGGGCGTTGACCGCGGCCCAGGCGGCGAGGGCGGTCAGGACGGTGGTGGCGGCCGCGCGCGGGCGCCCGGCGCGCAGCGCGAGCAGCGCCAGCGCCACGAGCAGCAGCACGGGGTAGGTGCGGGCGGCCACGGCCAGCCCGAGCAGGACGCCGGCGCCGACGGGGCGGCGCCGTGCCCACAGCGCCAGGCCGGCGGTGGCGAGCGCGACGCCGGCGAGGTCGAAGGAGACCAGGGCGGAGAGCACCAGCAGGGGGCTGAGGGCGAACAGGGCGGCGTCCCAGCGGCGGCGGGGGCCGGCGGTCACGGCGACGGCGACGGCGGTGGCCAGGGCGGCGAGCAGGAGCACCACGGCGCCGGCGTCGAAGTAGGCGCGCTGCGCGGCGGCGGTGACCTCGTGCGGGGCGGCGCGGGCCACCAGCCAGGCCAGGGCCGCGGTGACGGGGGGCTGGCCCAGCGGGGCGGTGCCGGCGTAGGGGCCCAGGCCCTCCACCAGCCCGGAGGAGGTGTAGACGACGGGCAGGTCGGAGTAGCAGGCGTGCACGAACTGGTCGGGGGTGTTCCAGCCCTGCGCGCGGCAGTGGTGCTTGGTGAGGGCGCCGAGCGCGACGAGCACCGACGTCAGCGCCACGAGCACCGGCAGGGGCTGGGCCCACCACGGCCCGCCGGCGCCGAGGTGGCGGCCGGCGGGGCCGCCGAGGACCTCGCTGGCGGCGCGGGCGACGGGGTCGGCGGCGGTGGGCGCCACGGGGGCGGTGGGCGCGCCGGCCGCGGTGGCGCCCGCCTCGGGCGCGCCGGGGCCGTCGTGCGGGGGCGTCGGGGTGCCGGTGCTCACGGCGCCAGCTTGGCCTACCCGCCGGTGCCGGCGCCCGTGGCCGCGGGCTCGGGCGCGGCGGTGGGGGCGCCGGCGCCCTGCCCGGTCGCGGTGCCCTCCTGCGCGGCGCCCTCGTCCGCGGCGTCGCCGCCGGTGCCGTCGCCGTCGCCGCCGTCGCCGCCGCCGTCGCCGCCGCCGTTGCCGCCGTTCCCGCTGCCGGTGGTGGCGGTGGGGGCGGTGGTGCCGCCGCCGGCGGTGGAGCCGGGGGTGGCGGTGGCGGTGGACTCGCCGGTGGGGGTGCCGGTGGGCGAGTCCGTGGCGGTGCCCGTCGCCGTGGCGGTGGGCGAGGAGGTGGCGGAGGAGGAGGCGGAGGAGGAGGACGTGGCGCTGGGGCGGCGGGTGCTCGTGGAGGTCGAGGTCGAGGAGGACGACGAGCCGCGCGAGGAGCCGACGTAGGCGGGCTCGGGGAAGTCCTCCTCGTCGGTGCCCTGCAGGGCCGCGCGCATGAACGACGTCCAGATCCGCACCGGGTAGGAGCCGCCGGTGACCTCGCCGCCGCCCAGCTTCAGCGACTCCGTCGAGGTGCCGTCGGCGCTGGTCTGGTACAGCGCCACGGACGCCGCGAGCTGCGGGGTGTAGCCGGCGAACCAGGCCGACCTGTTGCTCGAGGAGGTGCCGGTCTTGCCGGCGGCCGGGCGGCCCAGGTTGCGCGCGTAGCGGCCGCTGCCGCGCTGCACGACCTGCTGCATGGCGTAGGTGGCGTCGGCGGCGACCTCCTCGGAGAAGGCGCGCTCGCGCGTCGGGGAGGCGGTGTAGGTGCGGGTGCCGTCGGTGTCGTCGATGGAGGCGATGGTGTGCCACTGGGTGCGCACGCCCTGCGCGGCGAAGGTGGCGTAGGCCTGCGTGACGTCGATGGGGTGCGGGGAGGCGGTGCCCAGCACGTTGGAGATCGTGGTGTCCCGGTCGGCCAGGCCGACGGTGTCCTCCGGGTAGCCGGCGCGGACGGCGACGTTGCGGGTCGCCTCGGGGGTGACCTCCTCGTTGAGCTGGGCGTACACCGTGTTCACCGAGTTGGCGGTGGCGGTGAGCAGGTCGATGCGCCCGTACGAGGAGTCGCCGAAGTTGGAGACCTCCCAGCCGTCGACGGTCAGGCCGTCGGCGCCGCTGAGGGTGGTGCGCAGCGAGATGCCCTTCTCCAGCGCCGCCACGAGGGTGAAGGGCTTGAAGGTGGAGCCGGCCTGGGCGATGTCCTGGGTGACGGCGTTGCGGTTGCGCGCGAGGAAGTCCGACCCGCCGTACATGGCCCGGACGCCGCCGGTGGCGGGGTCGACGGCGGACAGCGCGACGTGGAAGCCCTCGGGGACCTTCGAGGGCAGCTGGTCCTGCACGGCCTCCACGGCGGCCTCCTGGGCCTGCGCGTCGAAGGTCGTGGTGATCTCCAGGCCGCCGCGCTCGATCTCCTCGTCGCTCAGGCCCACGGTGCTGGACAGCTCCCGCTTGACGGTGTCCAGCAGGTAGCCGTCGGTGCCGGCGTAGGTGTCCTCGTCCTGCGAGGGCTCGACGGTCTCGGGCAGCCCGGCCTGCGCGCGGTCGGCGGCGGACAGCCAGCCCTCCTCGACCATGCCGTCCAGGACGTAGTCCACGCGCTGGGCGGCGGCCTCGGGGTCGTTGCGCGGGTCGTAGTTGCGCGGCGCCTTGAGCACGGCGGCCAGCAGCGCGCCCTGGGAGGCGTCCAGCTGGGCGACGTCCACCCCGAAGTACGCCTGCGCGGCGGCCTGGACGCCGTAGGCGCCGCGGCCGAAGTAGACGGTGTTGAGGTAGTTCTCCAGCGTCTCGGCCTTGGACTGCTGCTGGTCGATCTTCAGGGCGAGGAAGAACTCCTCCGCCTTGCGGCGGTACGTCTGCTCGGAGGAGAGGTAGTAGTTCTTCACGTACTGCTGGGTCAGGGTGGAGCCGCCCTGCTGGGAGCCGCTGGTGGCGTTCGTCCACAGCGCGCGGGCGATGCCGGTGGGCGAGACGCCGCGGTTCTCGTAGAAGGTGCGGTCCTCGGCGGCCAGCACGGCGTGCTGCACGACCTGCGGCACCTCGTCGATGGAGACGTTCTGCCGGTTGACCTCGGCGAAGGTGCCGATGGGCGTGGTGCCGTCGGAGTAGTAGACGGTGCTGACCTGCGCGTCGGCGAGCTCGTTGGGGTCGGGCACGTCCACCAGCGCGTACGCGGTGGCGAAGCCGGCGACGGCGAGGACGACGCCGACGGCGAAGAGGCCGCCGATCCACGCCAGGACCCGGCGGCCGCGGCGCCGGCGCGGCGGCGCGGCGGTGCGGCCGCCCCCGCGTCCCCCCGGCTGGCGGGGCAGGCGGGACGACGGGGTGGGGGCGGGTCGGCGGGAAGCCACTTGGGTCGGGTCCTCCGGGCGTCGGGCGCGCGCGGGCTGGGCTCGCGGCGCGGCACGGGTGCGCTGCCGGTCCATCGGCAGCCGCCGGCCGGGTCTTCGGCGGCCCCGCTCGCCGCGCCCGTCCGGGACGCGCGCCCGGGGCCACCACCACCGTCCGGCCGTCCCAGTATGCGTGCCGTTCCGGCGGGTGCCCGCCGCACCCGCCCGGCGGGGCGGGTGTGCACGAGACCTCCACGGCGGGCGCGGCGCGCCTCCCCGTAGCGTGTGCGGGTGCCGCGACCAGGGGTGATCGCAGAGCTCGCGCAGCTGATCAGGACGCCGCGCTACCGCCACCTGGTCGGCGTGCGCCTGGCCGGGCAGGGCGCCGACGGCGCCTTCCAGGCCGGGCTGGCCTCGCTGTTCTTCTTCTCGCCCGAGCGGCAGGCCACGCCGGCGGGGGTGGCGTTCGCCTCGGCGGTGCTGCTGCTGCCGTTCACCGTGGTGGGCCCGTGGGCGGGGGTGCTGCTGGACCGCCGCTCGCGCCGCTCGGTGCTGGGGCTGGGCAACCTGCTGCGCGCCGCGCTGGCGGTGGCCGCGGCGGCGGGCCTGGCCGCCGGGTGGGGCGACGTGGCGGTGGGCGTGCTGGCGCTGGCGGTGCTGTCGGTGAACCGGGCGCTGCTGGCGGGGCTGTCGGCGGCGCTGCCGCGGGTGCTGCGGCCGGGCCAGCTCGTGATCGCCAACGCGGTGACGCCCAGCCTGGGCACGGTGGCGGCCGGGGCGGGTGCGGCGGTGACGGTGGCGCTGACGGCGGCGGCGGGCACCGGCGGGTCCGCGGACGTGGTGGCGCTGCTGGCCGCCGCGGCCGGGTACCTGCTGGCGGGCCTGCTGGCGCTGCGCTTCCCGCCGGCGCTGCTGGGCCCGGACGCCCGCGAGGCCCCGGCGGGGGTGCGCACGGCGGCGTCGGTGGTGCGCGGCAGCGCCCGCGACGTGGTGGCGGGCCTGGCGCACCTGCGCGAGCGACGGGCCGCGGCCTCGGCGCTGGGCGTGGTGGCCTGGCACCGGTGGGCGTTCGGGCTGACGACGGTCGCCGTGGTGGTGCTGTGCCGCACCACGCTCGCCGACGCGGACGACCCCGCGGCGGGGCTGGCGGCGCTGGGGGTGCTGCTGGGCGCGGTGGCCGTCGGCTCGGGCGCGGCGGCGGTGCTGGCGCCGTGGGGCGCGCGGCACGGGCGGGTGCACGGCTGGATCGCCGGCTGCCTGCTGGTGGCGGGCGCGGGGCAGGTGCTGGTGGGGCTGAGCACGTCGCCGGCGGTGCTGGCGGTGGCCGCGGGGGCGCTGGGCCTGGGCGGGCAGGGCGCCAAGATCGGGGTGGACACCGTCGTGCAGCGCAGCGTGGACGACGCGTACCGCGGGCGGGTGTTCACCGCCTACGACCTGGTCTTCAACGTCAGCTACTGCGTGGCGTGCGGGCTGGCGGTGTTCCTGGTGCCGGCGGACGGGCGCCTGGGCGGCGTGGCCGTCGCGCTCGGCGCCGGCTACGCCGCCCTGGCCCTGCTGCGGGTGCGGGCGCGCGCCGGGGCGCTCACCGTCCGCTGAGCCGCCCGCGCGAGGCGGGGGCCGGAGGGCCCGGCGTCAGGGGGCCGCGGGTGCGCCGGGCACCGTCGGGTCGGTCACCGGCGGGTCGGTCACCGGCGGGTCCGTCACCGCGGGCGGCGACGTGGGCGTGACCGGCGAGGTCGGCTCCGGCGGGTCCGGCTGCGTGGGCGTCCCCGTCGGGGTCGGCACCGGCGTCACCGGCGGCGTCGTCACCGGCGGGGGCGTGACCGGCGGGTCGGTCACCGGCGGCGTCGTCACCGGTGGGGGCGTGACCGGCGGCGTCGTGACCGGCGGGGTCGTCACCGGCGGGGGCGTGACCGGCGGGGTCGGCTCCGGGGGCGTGGTGAGCGGGGGCACCGGCACCGGCGGGACGGGCACCGGCGTCAGGAGCGCGGGCGGCGGCGTGGTCACCGGCGGCGCGGCGGGGCGCGTGGGCACCGCGGGGCGGCCCGGGGCGGCCGGCGGGGCCTGGTCGCCGGGCGGCGCGGGGGTCGGCACGGCGGACGGGAGCGCGGGTGCGCTCGCGCTGGGGACGGCGCGCCACGGGGGTGCGGGGCTCGACGGCGGCACCGCGGGCGCACTCGCCCGCCCACCCGGCGCGCCGGGGGTGGTGCGCGCGCCGGACGCGCCGCTGCCGGTGCCGGTCCCGCTGCCGGTGCCGCTGCCGGTGGAGCGGTCACCGCCGCGCGCGGTGCCGGTGGGCGCCGGGGCGGCCTGCCCGGGCGGGGTGGCCGCCGACGTGGGCAGCGCGCTCGTGGGCGGCGGCTGCACGATCGCCACGGGGTTCGGCACGTCCTGCAGGCGGCCCTGCTGCACGGCGGTGACCGCGACCGCGGTGCCCGCGGTGGCCAGCACCAGGGCGCCCAGGACGACCGCGACCGGCCGGCGCGCCAGGGTGCGCGGCGCCCCGGCGGCGGGGACGGCGGCGAGCGCGGCCGGCGACCCCGGAGCGGCGAGGGCACCGGGCGCACCGGGCGCGCCGGGGGCGACGAGCGAGCGCACCGCGCGCACCCACCCGGGCAGGTCGGCCGGGCGCAGGTGCGGGTCCTCGGCCAGGCCCTGCAGCAGCAGGTCCGCGGCGGCCGGGTGGGCGGCGGTCTGCGGGGCGGCGGCGAGCTGGCGGCGCACCAGCGCGGGGTCCACGAGCCCGTCGGGGCCGGTGGCCGGGGGCTGACCGGTGAGCACGAGCACGGCGGTCGCGGCGAAGCCGTAGACGTCGGCGGCCGCGGAGGGCAGCGCCCCGGCGCGCACCTCGGGGGCGGTCCAGGTGCTGCCGGCGCGGTGGCGGGCGGGGTCGCTGCGCGGGCCGCCCAGGCTCGCGCCGGCCAGGCGCACGCCCCCGCCGGGCCAGAAGCCGCTCAGGCGCACGGTGCGGGGGGTGACGTCGCCGTGGACGACGGGCGGGGTGTCGTCGGTGCCGCGGTGCAGCTCGTGCAGGATCCCGGCGGTGACGGTCAGCACGGCGAAGCGCTCCTGCACGCCGGCGCCGGGGTCGTCGCGCAGCCAGTCGGCCACGGAGCGGCCGGCGGCCTGCTCGCGCACGGCGTAGAGCCAGGCGGGCCCGTCGTGCGCGGCGCCGCCGGGCAGGTGCGGGGCGGCGCCGGTGAAGGTGTGCACGACGCCGGCCAGGCCGGCGTGGTGCACGCGCGCCAGCCCCCGGGCGCGCTCGCGCCACACCTCGTCGGCGGCGGCGTCGCGCTCGCCGCCCCCGCCGGGCGGCAGGGCGACGAGGGTGAACAGCGCCTCGCCGGCAGAGGCGCGGTGGTCCAGGACGTGCCAGGCCTCGTCGGCGCCGTCGGCCGCGCCGAGCAGCTCGTAGCGGTCGGGGTCCTCGCGGGGCCCCGCGCGGTGGCGCACCACCGGGGGGAGGTCCGCCGCGGAGGTCAGCCCGTCGTCCGACCAGCCGTCGCTCACCTGTGGCACCTCCGCGCCTCGGCGGTGCGGACCGCGCACCGGGATGGGCTGCCATGATGCCTCACGAACTCACCCGTCCGGGTGAACCGCGCGGCCCGTCGGCGCCCCTCCTCGCGCCGGGACCCTCCCCCCGCTCCGCCCGCTCAGGAGCCGGTGACGGGCTGGTCGAAGACGGTCACGCGCGGCAGCGGGCCGGTGTGGGCGGCGACCTGCACGGCGGCGTGCTGGCCGGTGCAGGCCTGCGCCAGGCGTGAGGAGCCGACGTCGCGGGTGAGGACGTTGACGTTGCCGTAGCCGCAGGTGACCCCGGCCCGCTCGCCGGCGACGGGGTCCCACCAGGCGCCGGTGGACATCTGCACCACGCCGCGGCGCACGTCCCCGGAGACGACCAGCCCGCCCAGGCAGCTGCCGCGGCGGCTGCGCAGGACGACGACCTGCCCGTCGGACAGGCCGCGCGCGGCCGCGTCCTCGGGGTGCATGCGCACCGGTTCGCGCCCGGCGACCTTGCCGGCCTGCGAGTGCGCGCCGTGGTCGAGCTGGCTGTGCAGGCGGGTGGCGGGGTTGTTCGCCACCAGGTGCAGCGGGAACTCCGCGTCGGGCGCCTCGTCGGTGGGCAGGTGCACGGGGTGCCCGGGGCAGTCGTCGTAGCCGAAGGACTCCACGGCGCTGGAGTGCAGCTCGATGCGCCCGCTGGGGGTGCGCAGCGGGAAGCGGGCGGGGTCGGCGCGGAAGGAGGCGAACATGACCTTCTCCTCCGCCTCGTCGGGCAGCAGGAACTCCCCCGCCTCCAGGAAGTCCGCGTAGGGCGGGGCGCTCAGGCCGGCGCGGGCGGCGGGGCCGGTGCGCCACTGCTCGTACAGGTGCTCCACCCACTGCGCGGCGTCGCGGCCCTCGGTGAAGCGCTCCCCGACGCCGAGGCGGTGCGCGAGCGCGGACAGCACCGCGTAGTCGTCGCGGGCCTGCCCGAGGGGCTCGTGCACGCGGCCCATGCGGACCAGGCGGTCGTCGTAGCGGGCGGCGCCGACGTCCTCGCGCTCCAGGGTGGTGGTGGTGGCGAGCACGACGTCGGCGTGGCGGGCGGTGGTGGTCCAGAACGGCTCGTGCACGACGACGGTCTCGGCGGCCTGGAAGGCGCGGCGCAGCCGCTGCAGGTCCTGGTGGTGGTGGAAGGGGTTGCCCCCGGCCCAGTGCACCAGGCGCAGGTGCGGGTACGTCTCGTGCCGGCCGTCGACCTCGTAGGGCTCGCCGGGGTGCAGCAGGGCGTCGGCGATGCGGGCGACGGGGATGCGCAGGCGCAGCGGGTCGGCGAACTGCGGCAGCGTGGGCAGCGGGTAGCTGCCGGTGCGCCGCCCCACCCCGCCGGTGGAGGCGTAGCCGTGGCCGAAGCCGCCGCCGGGCAGCCCGACCTGGCCGAGCAGGCAGGCGAACGCCACCGCCGCCCACAGCGGCTGCTCGCCGAAGCGGGTGCGGGCCACGGACCAGCTGACGGTGACCATGGTGCGCCCGGCGGCGGCGCGGCGGGCCAGGTCGCGGATCGTCGCGGCGGGCACCTGCGTGATCGCCTCGGCCCACTCGGGGGTCTTCACCACGCCGTCCCCGGCGCCCTCCAGGGAGGCCAGGAAGCGCTCGGTGCCCGAGCAGCAGCGGGCCAGGAACCCCTCGTCGTGCAGGCCCTCCTCGACCAGGACGCGGCACATCGCCAGCAGCAGCGCGGCGTCGGTGCCGGGCACGGGGGCGACCCACTGCGCGTCCAGCTCGGCGGCCAGGTCGTCGCGCAGCGGGGAGACGAGCACGAACTCCGCCCCGCGCGCCTTCGCGCCGCGCAGCCGGCCGGCGATCTCGTGGCGGCTGATGCCGCCGCTGGCGACCTCGGAGTTCTTCGCGGGCAGCCCGCCGAAGGCCAGGACGAGGTCGGTGTGCGCCTCGACGCTGGACAGGGCGGTGGGCGAGAGCAGGGGTTCCTGGTTGCCCACGACGTGCGGCATGAGGACCTCGCCGACGCCGTGGCTGTACGTCCACGAGGAGCGCACGGCCCCGCCCAGGCAGTGCGAGAAGCGGTGGATCTGGCTCTGGGCGTGGTGGAAGCGCCCGGCGCTGGCCCACCCGTAGGAGCCGGCGAACACGGCGGTGGGGCCGTGCTGGTCCAGCACGCGCCGGTACTCGCCGGCCAGGCGGTCCAGGACCTCGTCCCACTCCACGGCGACGAACTCGTCCAGGCCGCGGCGCGCGTCGGGCCCGGGGCCGTCCTCCCACCAGCCGCGGCGCACGTGCGGGCGCAGCACGCGGGCGGTGGGCGTGGCGGCCACCGGCACGTTGCCCAGCAGCGGCGAGGGGTCCGGGTCGTCGGGGTGGGGCTGGACGTGGACGCGGCCGTCGGCGCCGGTGGTGGCGCGGAACGCGCCCCAGTGCGAGGAGTGCGGGGTGCCGGACGGGGGCGTCGTCGTGCTCACGGCACCAGGATCGCCGACGCGCGCAGGCCGATGCGCGGACCCACCCGTGCGAGCGCTCAAGTCCTCCGCCGCACCTGCCGATGAGGGCCCATGAGCACCGCTACGCAGCGTCACGACGAGGGTCCCGCGCTGACCCGTGCGGGTGAGGGCGGTGACGCCGGGGTCAGGAGGGGAGCCCGGCGTCCCGCTCCCCCGCGCGGGGCGGGCCCGCGCCTGGCGCTGAGCACGGCGGTGCTGGTGGCGGCCCTGAGCGCGCTGGCCCCCGTGGTGGGCGGGGTGGGCGCGGCGGTGTGGTGGCCGGCCGCGGGGGCGGCGCTGGCGCTGGCCGTGCGGCGCCCGGCCCGGCGGTGGTGGTGCGTGGCCGGGACGGCCGCCGGCAGCGCGCTCGCGCTGCGCGCGCTGGGCCTGGACGCCACCGCGGCGGTGGTGCTGGCGAGCGCGCAGGCGGTGCAGTGCGCGGTGGGCGCGGCGGTGACGGGGGTGCTCACGCAGCGCCGGCCGCTGCGGCTGCGCACCACGCGCGACGCGTGGCGGCTGGCGGCGGGCGCGGCGGCGGGGGTGGCCGCGGCGTGCGTGCTGGTGCAGCCCCTGGGGCTGGGGGGCGGGGTCCTGCACCACGCGACCGCGCAGCTGCTGGGGGTGCTGCTGGTGGCGCCGCTGCTGCTGCCGGCGGGCGCGCCGCGCGCGGTGGACCGCACGACCCGCGCCGCGCGCGCGGAGTGGGCGGCGGCGCTGGCGGTGGCGGCGGCGGTGGCGCTGGCGGTGTTCTGGCGCACGGGGTCGGGGCCGTGGTCGTTCCTGGTGGTGGTGCCGGTGCTGTGGGGGGCGGCGCGGCTGGGGCTGGGCCGGGCGCTGACGTGCCTGCTGCTGGTGGCGCTGCTGGCGACGGCGGGCACGTCGGCGGGCCGGGGCCCGTACGCGGCCTTCGGCGCGGAGCAGCGCACGACGGTGCTGCAGGCGCTGCTGTTCACGTGCGGGGCGGTGACGATGGTGATGTCGCTGGTGGTGCGCGCGCGCGAGCGCGCGGTGGTGGAGGCGCGCCGGCGCGAGGACCTGTTCCGCCGCACGTTCGACGACGCCCTGCTGGGGGTGGCGCTGCTGCGCCTGCGCGCCGACGGCAGCGCCGTGGTGGCGCGGGTCAACGACCGGCTGCGCTCGATGCTGGGGCACGACGTGGAGGTCGGCTCGGACTGGTCCGAGCAGGTGCACGACGAGCACCGCGGGGCGTTCGTGGAGGCCGTGCACGAGATGGTGGACCGGGTGCGCGCCGGGGAGAGCGCCCACTGGCACGCGGAGGTCCAGCACGGCGGGGGCGAGGTGTGGCTGGAGCTGGCGGCCTCGGCGTGGCCGACGTGGCGCGAGGACGGCCGCGCCGGGGAGGTGGCCGCGGTGGTGCAGGTCGCCGACGTCACGCAGCGGCGGCTGGTGCAGCGCACGCTGCGGCGCGCGGCGCTGCACGACGCGCTGACGGGGCTGCCGAACCGGACGCTGCTGGAGGACCGGCTGCGGCACGCGCTGGGGGCCGCGGGCCGCTCGGGGCGGCGGGTGGCGCTGCTGTACTGCGACCTGGACGACTTCAAGCCGGTCAACGACACCGGCGGGCACGCCGCCGGCGACCACGTGCTCATCGGGGTGGCCGAGCGCCTGGGCGCGGCGGTGCGCCCGGGCGACACGGTGGCGCGCATCGGCGGCGACGAGTTCGCGGTGGTGTGCCCGGACCTGCCGGACGCGGCGGCGGCCGAGGCGGTGGCGGAGCGGGTCGTGGCGGCGATGGCCGAGCCGTTCCGGGTGGCCGGGTGGGAGTTCCCCGTCGGCATCAGCGTGGGGCTGTCGATCGCGGCGCGCGGGGCGGACGCGCAGCGGGTGCTGCGGGAGGCGGACGCGGCGATGTACGCGGCGAAGGCGGGCAAGGGCGAGCGGGGCCGCGCCCCCGGCGGCGGGGTGCGCTCGGCGTCCGCGCGCGTGGTGGACCTGCGCCCGCTGGAGCGCGGGGAGCGCGGCCGGGGCTGAGGGCGCGCGGGCCGGGGCGGCTCAGCGCGGCGGCTGCGGGTCGAACGCCACGGCCAGCAGCGCGCAGTCGTCCTCGGGGCTGGCCCCGACGAGCTCGGCCAGCAGCGCGTCGAGCAGCTCCTCCAGGGGCAGCCCGTGCAGGCGGGCGAGGCACTCGCGCACCAGCTCCAGGCCGCGGGCGAGGCTGCGGCCGCGGTGCTCGATGAGCCCGTCGGTGTACAGCAGCAGCACCGAGCCGTCCGCGACCTCCACGGCGTGGTCGTGGCGGGCGGCGTCGCCGAGCAGGCCCACGAGCAGGTCGGGGCGGGTGGTGAGCAGCTCGGTGCGCCCGTCGGGGTGCAGCAGCACCGGCGGGGGGTGCCCGGCGTTGGTCCAGCGCAGCCCGCGCACGCCGCGGGCGGCCTGCTCGGCGCTCTGCTCGACGCGGCCGAGCACGAGGGTGGCCAGGGCGTCCACGCCCAGGCCGAGCATCGCGCGGTCCAGGCGCCCGACGACGTCGGTGGGCGGTTCGGCGCGGTCCCACGCGAAGGCGCGCAGCAGCCCGCGCACCTGCCCCATGCTCCCGGCGGCGGCCACGTCGTGGCCGGCGACGTCGCCGACGACGACGGTGGTGGCGCCGTCGGGCAGCACGACCGCGTCGTACCAGTCGCCGCCGACCTGCTCGCGGCGGCCGGCGGGCACGTACCGGCCCACCAGGCGCAGGGTGTCCACCCGCGGCAGCGTGGGCAGCAGGGAGCGCTGCAGGACCTCCGCGCGCGAGCGCTGGCGGCCCTCGAGCTGGGCGCGGTGCAGGGCCTGGGCGGTGAAGCCGGCCAGCGCGCTCCACACCTCCTCCTCGCCCTGCAGCACGGCGCGCTCCTCCTGCCACAGCAGCACCAGCGCGCCGAGGGTCTCGCCGCCCACCAGCAGCGGCAGGAACGCGCTGGCGCCCAGCCCGGCCGGGACGGCGCGCGCGGCGACCAGGGGGAAGGCGGCGCACAGCTCGGCGCGGTCGGCGAAGAGGAAGGGGCGGTGCTCGCGCACGGCGGTGGGGGCGGGCAGCGCGTCGGCGAGGCGGGCGGTGCGCCAGGCGCGGTCCGCGCCCGGCGGCAGGGCGGCGGGGTCGGCCACGCGCAGCCGGTCCTGCTCCTCGCGCAGCACGAGCAGGGCGGTGGCGCCGCCGAGCTGGGCGCGGGTGACGGCGGCGACGGCGGACTGCACCTCGGGCACGGTGCGGGCGCCGACGAGGCTGCCGGCGAGGGCGAGCAGCAGCCGCTGGCGCTCCTGCACCAGGCGCAGGCTCAGCTCGGCGGAGCAGGCGGCGGCGAGGTCCTCCAGGACGGCGACCTGCGCGCGCGTCCAGGGCCGCGGCCGGCTGTCGATGGCGCACAGCACCCCGACGACGGGGGTGGCGGGGTCGTCGGGCCCGGCGGGGCGGTCGGGGTCGGCCAGGCGCAGGGGCGCCCCGGCGTAGGCGACGACGTCGAGGTCGGGGATCGCCGCGGACCCCGCGGTGAGGGGGTCCTCGCGGGCGTCGTCGACGACGAAGGTGCGCCCGGAGGTGACCACGTGCCGGCACAGCGAGTGCGTCAGGGGGGTGGCGCGCTCGCTCTGCCAGGGCTCGGGCAGGCCCACGCAGCCGGGGAAGACCTGCCCGCTGGTGCTGACCATGGACACCAGCCCGACGGGGGTGCCCAGGGCGATCGTGGCCAGGCGCGCGAAGCGGTCCAGGTCGGCGTCGGGCCGGGAGGGCAGCAGGGTGGTGGTGGCCAGCTCGTGCAGCGCCTCGAGCCCCGCCACGTCCCCACCCCCGCGCCCCGGCGGCCGCCCTGCTGCAGCCGTGGGCGCATCATGCCGCCCCCGCCGCCCCGGTGCGCGCACCGGGGCGGCGGGGGCGGCATGA
>NZ_JBJLSG010000034.1:0-41726 GCF_050871925.1 Kineococcus gurbantunggutensis | reverse complement strand
GGTGCGCAGCTGCTACTCCGAGCGGGAGATGTACCGCCTGCTCAACCGCGCGTACCAGCGCCTGGGGGCGGCCAACCGCACCGAGGCGCTGCTGCTGGCCCAGCGCGCCGGCCTGCTGTCGGCGTGAGCGCCTGCGGGTGCGCCCGGTGCCCGGGGCACGTAACCTCGTCGGCGATCACGGCGGGGCGGGCACCGACGCGCGCGCCCCGCGGCGTGACGCGGTGGGCGACGTGGCGGGTGGGGAGCAGCGGTGGATCTCGAGCGGGCCGGCGACCGGGAGCCGGCGGCACCCCCTGAGCCCACGCCGGTGCTGGTGGACGCGCCGTGGCTGGCCGCGCACCGCCGCGACGTGGTCGTCCTGCACGTCGACGAGGACGCCAGCGCCTACCACCAGGCCCACCTGCCCGGCGCGCGGGCGGTCTCGACCTACGACGACCTGCACGAGCCCGTCCGCCGCGGCCCCGCCTCCCGGCAGCACCTGGAGCAGGTGCTCTCGCGCCTGGGCGTGCACGCCGACGACCACCTGGTGCTCTACAGCGCCGACAGCCCCTCCCACGCCGCCTACGCCTTCTGGCTGCTGCGCCGCCACGGCCACCAGCGCCTGAGCCTGCTCGACGGCGGCCTGCGCGCGTGGCGGGACGTCGGCGGGCCGGTGGAGGACCACCCGGTCGTGGCCGTCACCGGCGGCTACCGCAGCCGCGGCGGCGACGACTCGATCGTCGTCGGCCGCGACGAGCTGCTGGCCCGGTACGTGGGCGCGCCGGGACCGGCGCTGCTGCTGGACTGCCGCACCCCGGCCGAGCACGCCGGGCACGTGGGCCACCCGCTGGACGTGGCCGCCGAGCGCCACCGCGTGCCCGGGCACATCCCCGGCTCGCGCAACCTGCCCTCGCACCTGGTCCTGGACGGGCACCGCTTCGCCGGGCGCGAGCACCTGCAGCGCCTGTTCGCCGAGCACGGCCTGCGCCCGGACTCGGACGTGGTCGTCTACTGCCGCGTGGCCGACCGCAGCTCCGTGCTGTGGTTCGCCCTGGCCGAGCTGGTCGGGCACCCGCGGGTGCGGCACTACGTGGGCGGCTGGGCGGAGTACGGCAGCCTGGTCGACGTCCCCGTCGAGCTCGACTGAGCGTGCGGCGGCGCGTCCGCGGGCGGCCCGGGAACCTCCCGCGACGAGCCGGCGGGACCGGGAGGGCGGGAGCTCGGTCGAGCTCTCAGGGCTCAGTCGAGCTTCCAGGCCGCCAGCGCCGTGCCCAGCGGCGAGAGCACGGTGGCGAGCGTGGCGACCACGAGGACGAGCGTCGTGGTCGCGAGCAGGGTGCGTACTCGGGAGCGGTCGCGCACGGCCGCCCGCAGGAGCATCCCGGCGCCCAGGCCCGCCAGCAGCAGCGGGACCCAGCCGAGCAGCGCGGTGAAGACCCCCACGGCGTGCAGCAGGGCACCGGCGGTGCCCTCGGTCGCCGGCCACAGGTCCTTCGGGTCGTGCGCGCCGCTGCTCACCTCCGACAGGCGGAGGTGGTGCAGGTCGTTGACCACGTACGGCAGGAGCACACCGCTCACGTAGCCCGCAGCCACGAGGGAACTGGTCAGCGCGCACGCCAGGAGGACCGCCACCTCCGGGGAGCTCCGCTCGTCGACGGGGGTCGGGGCCGGCCGCGGTGAACGGGTCACCGCTCCAGCACAGCACAGCGCAGCGCCGTCGCCGCTGATCGGCACCGCGACGTGCCCGAACGTTCACCCGGGCGTCCGCTCGAGCGCCGACCCCGGCGCGGAGCGCGAGGTGCGAGGTTCAGCCGGGCGCGTGAGCGCCCCAGCGCCGCAGGGCGTCGGCGCTGACGTAACCGCTGCCGCGCACCTCCACCTCCACACCCGCCGCCTCCAGCACCGCCAGCACCCGACGGCTCACCTCCCCGATCGCGTCCATCGAGGGGGCCTCGTCGCACGCGACACCCGCCACCGCCACCTCCTCGTCCACCGGAGCGGGCAGGTGCTCCCTCCACACCCGGAAACCCCCCTGCCGCAGCACCGCCAGGCACTCGCGCAGCGTCACCCGCTCCGGCACCACCATCAACGTCAGCAGACCCCCCGCGAAGGCACCACCCCCGCGGGCGCCACCGGCGCTCCCGACACCCCCGACGACGCTGGACGCAGCAGCGGTGCCCCCACCGCGCAGGTCGATCTCCATGGCACGCACACTCCCGCAGACGAGGAACCCGCCGGCGGGTTCGCCGACGGTCGAGCAGAGGACCACCCCACCCGCCGGCGCGGGCGCGCACGACCGCGCCGGCGCCGGCGGAACCCGCGGCCCGAACCCGCGGCGGGTCACCGGGTCACCGGGTCACCGGGTCACCGGGTCACCGGGTCACCGGTTCACCGGTTCACCGGGTCACCGGTTCACGGAACCCGCAGGTTCTCCAGGGCCGCCGCGGCGCGCACCCGTCCGCCGAGGGCGCCGGCCAGCACCCGGCAGACCAGCGCGACCAGGGCCGCGGCCACCGCGGCCACCACCAGCGGCAGCAGCGCGGCCCAGGGTGCGCCGCCGCGGTCGTCGCTGGTGCCGCCGGCCACCAGCAGCAGCGAGTACGGCACCGCCGCCGCCAGCACCCCCAGCGCGGTGACCGGGACCGCGGTGCGCGCCAGGCACAGCGCCTGCACCCGCACCAGTTGCCGCGTCTCGGCGCCCAGCGCGGCGGTGGAGGCCACCGCGCGCCGGTTGCCCAGCAGGTGGTCGGTCAGGCTGAGCACCAGCGCGGCCAGCGCCACGACCGCCGCGACCACCCCGACCGCCGCGGCCAGCCCGGCACCGCCGAGGTAGAAGGCCAGCTCGCTGCCGGTGCGCCCGGAACCGTCGCCCTGCGCGGCGTGCTCGGCCAGCAGTTGCGCGCTCAGGGACGATTCGACCCCGAACGAGAGCCCGCACACGAACAGGACCCCGGCCGTGCCGCGCACCGCCGCGGTGCTGCCGCGGCGCTGGGCGTCGGCCAGCAGGCCGACGGCGCTGTCGCGCCCACCCGCGCGCCGGCGCGTCCACCGGCTCGACCGCCGCTGGTCCGGGGAACCGCCGCGGCGGGCACGCACCGCACCGGCGGATCCGCCGGCGGAGGCGTCCTCGGGCACGGACCCGGGCCGGGTCGGGACGGGTCCGCGGACGGTGCCGGCCGCCGAGCGCGCCGAACCGGCGCCGGCCGCCAGCAGGAACAGCACCAGCGAGACGACGAGGGCGGCGGCGAAGAGCGCCTCACTGGAACCGGCCGCGAAGCTGCTGAACAGGACCGCCACCCCACCGGCGGCGGTCAGCAGCACGAACAGGCGCGAGGGGACCTCGGCGCTCATCCCGGCGCGCTGCAGGGCCAGCGCGCGGTCGCGGCGCCACCCCAGCACGGCCAGCACCCGCGCGAAGACCCACAGCGCACCCAGCACGGCGAACCACACCAGCGGCATCTCCCACTGCAGCGGCGGCAGCAACCGCCACCCGGACGGCAGCGCCAGCCCCAGCACCAGCCACAGCAGCAGGTAGACCGGCGCGGCCAGCAGCGCACCGCGCACGAACGCCGCGCTGGTGCGCGCCACGCGCAGCCGGCGCAGGTCGGCCCAGGTCGCCCCGGCGATCAGCAGCTGGCGCGAGCGGCGCTCCTCCACGACCTGCCCCACCCGCAGGGCCTGCACCGCCAGGGCCAGGAAGGGCAGCACGAGCAGCACCGCGGCCGTCACGCTGCCCGTGCGCAGGCCGGGCTGGGCCAGGAACGGCGCCAGGCCGCCGCCGGCCTGGTACAGCTCCTCCGAGACCTCCCGGCCCCGGTCGTCGGTCCAGACGGAGGTCCCCACCAGCACGGTGTCGCGGACGCCGGCCACCGCCGCGGCGATCAGCAGCGCGGTGCCGATGCCGGCGGCGGCCGCGGCGCTGGCCCGGGCGCGGGTGCGCTCCACGCGCGAGCGCGGGACGGTCATCGAACGCACCACCTCCGCGCGCAGCAGCGAGCGCTGCGGGGCCCGCAGGCCGCCCACGACCCGGTCCACGGGGCCCGCGCCGTCGAGGGCCTCCTGCCGCGCGCTCACCGCAGCACCGACTCGCGCTCGACCGCACCGTCGCGCAGGCGGATCTCCCGGTCGGCCATCGCCGCGGCGGTGTTGTCGTGGGTGACCAGCACCACCGCACCGCCGCCGCTGCGGGCCAGGCCCAGCAGCAGTTCCAGGGCGTCCGCGCCGGCCACCGCGTCCAGGCTGGCGATGGGCTCGTCGGCCAGCAGCAGGCGCGGCGAGGTGATCAGCGCCCGGGCGATGGCCGCGCGCTGGGCCTGCCCGCCGGACAGCTCCTGCGGCACCGCGGCGCCGGCGTGCTCCATGCCCACCCGCGCCAGCGCGTCGCGCGCCGCGGTGCGCGCGGCGGCCGCCTCGGCCCCGTCCAGCAGCAGCGGCAGCGCGACGTTGTCCTCCAGGCTCATGTCCGGCACCAGTTGCCCGTACTGCAGCACGATGCCCACGTGCCGCCGGCGCAGCCGCGCCCGCTGGGACTCGTCCAGCGGACCCAGGTCCTGCCCCAGCAGCCGCACCTCACCGGCCTGCGGCCGCAGCAGCCCGGCGGCGACGTGCAGCAGGGTCGACTTGCCGCACCCGCTGGGCCCGGTGACGGCCACCACCTCCCCGGGGTGCACCGAGAAGGACACCTGCCGCAGCGCCGGGGTGCGGGCGTAGGCGTGGCTGACGGCGCGCACGGCCAGCACCGGCTCCTCCGGCGCCGCAGCGCCGCCGGGGCCCCCGGGGTTCCGGGGGTTCCCGGGGTCGTGCGGCTCGTGCGGGTCGCCGGTGCTGCCGGTGGAAGGGGTCATCGACTGGCCTCCTGATCGGGGCTGGGTGGTGCGCCACCAGCTGGGCACGACGCACGGCGGGGACGACGCGGGACGGGGGTGGTCGCGGGCTGCGGGGGCCTCAGGGCGTGCGGGGGGCGCGGTCCAGCGCTGCGGCGGCCTCGTCCAGCCAGCGCAGGTCGGCGTCCAGGTGGAGCACGGCGTAGCGGCGAGCCAGCCGGGCCCCCAGGTCACCGGAACCGTCGGCGGTCCCGTTCCCCGCACCGGTGCCGCTGAGGGCGCGCATGCGCCGCAGGTGCGCGGTGCGCTGCTCGGCCACCACGGCGCTGACCGGGTGCCGGGAGTCGCCGGTGCGCAGGGCCACGATCGCCTTGCGCACCAGCTCCTCGGTGCCGGAGACGGCAGGCGGTGCGGGTTCGGCCAGCCACGCCTGCAACCGCTCCCGCCCGGCGTCGGTGACCGCGTAGACGGTCCGTTCCGGCCCCCCCTCGGAACGGGTCTCGACCACCTCGGCCAGTCCGTCGCGCACCAGGCGCCCCAACGTGGAGTACACCTGCCCGAAGGGCAGGGGTTTGGCGTCGGGGAACCACGCGTCGTACTCCCGCTTCAGGTCGTACCCGTGCGCGGGACCTCGCACCAGCAGCGCCAGGTGCAGCTCGACCATGGACATGCCGGGAATGTACACCGCGGATACGTACTGAGTGAATAGTCGACGAGCCCGAGTTACGAGATGCCGGGCGACCGGCGTTCCGGCCGCCCGGGAGCACCGGGCGCCCGCGGCGGTCGCACGGAGGGACCCGGGGGAACCCGAGGGGACGGGCGACACCCGAACGCCTCGATCGCAGCGGTCCCGTGGACCGCAGCCGCGGGCACGAGCAGACTGATGACCGCGTGACCACCGCTGTCGAAGGGACGAGCACCGTGGACGAGCACGACCTGGACGGTCCGCCGGACGCCGGGGACGCCGCCGATCCCAGAGCGCGCTACCGGGTCCTGCCCGAGCGGATCCGCGTCGCGGACACGACCGGGAGCCGCGACCCCCTGCCCCCGCCCCCGGACTCCACGGAGGGCAGGGACCCCGACCGCGACGCCGCGGTGCGCTTCCCCGGGTGAGGTCAGGCGCCCCGGGCGGCGCACGGGCGTCAGAGCACGAACCAGTCCCGGCCGTCGCCGACCAGGTTCAAGCTCTGCCACCGGGTGTTGAGCGTCCGACTGGCGGCGCCGTCGACGAGGGCGTTTCCGGCGGCCCTGACCGTGACGGCACGGGCACCGGCGTCGACCTTCTTCACGCTCACCTGCACCCCCGGGCCGGGAGCCGGCAGCGTGACGGTCAGTGCCGTCGCGGTGGTGTCGGCGGGCACCACGTCGCCCGCCGCGGCGGTGGCGGCGGCGGTGACCCGCACGACCCGGCGGACCGGGCCGACCTGCACCTGCTGCCAGTCCGCCGCCGTGGCGCTGGTGCTGCGGCAGAACCACAGGCGGTTCCCCCTGTCCACGAGGACGTCCCCCGCGACACCGCCGGCCGGGGGCGCCGCCGCGGCGGCGGGGGTCAACTGCACCTGCGCGAGAGCACCGCGGAAGCGGGCACCGCGCCCGTTGACGGAGTACCCGACCACGGCCGCCTCCGCAGCGGGCGAGGCGGAGGCCTGGTGCCCCCACACCCCTGCTCCCTTGCCGCGGTGCTCGCCGGTGACCGCACCGCTGGTGCTCGTGGCGCTGGCCGCCAGGCCGTACACGGCCCGGCCCGCACCGTCGGCGGTGCTGGTGATGCCGTCCTGGACGGTGGACCCCGTGACGGCGACCCCGCCGGCGCGGACCTCCAGCCCGTCGTTGAGGAGCGTCCTGCCCCTGGCGACGTCGATGCCGCCGTTGCGCACGCGGATGCCGGTACCGCCGTCGTCGGTGTCCACCTCCAGCGCTGTGCCCGGGATGGTTCTGGTCGTCGGGCCGGAGCCGTCCTCGTAGTCGTCGGAGGTGGAGGTGCCGTTGGCGGCGTACGCGCTGATGGCGGTGTTCGCCCTGGCGGTCACCTCCAACCCGATCGCACCGGTCTCGGAGGTGGATTCGCTCCAGTGGCTGAAGGACGCGGAGGAGAAGAGCGCTCCGTGCACGACCATCGTGGTGCCGGGCTGCGCTCCGGAGCCGGCCTCCCCGGTGCCGCTGGAGTACTCCCACGGCCCTCCGCCCTCGACCAGCAGGCCCGTGCCCGCGGGCCGCTGATGGACGCTGACGTTGCCCTGAGCCTCCAAGGCCTGCTGGTTGAACCCGTTGTCGTCAGCACCACCCAGCAGGGTCAGCGCCGGGGCACCACCGGGCCCGGCGATGGAGGTGGTGGCACCGGCGGTGTTGGCCCGTCCCAGCACGACGGGACCACCGGTGGCCGCTGAGGCGGGCGGGGGCGTGAGCAGCTGACCGGCCGCCAGCCCGCCCAGCGCCGCCGCTCCGGCCCCCAGCAGGCCCCTGCGCGACGTCCGCACGGGCCCGGCGGCACGCGCGGCCAGCGGTGCGCCGCTGCCCGCCAGCCCGGCGCGCACGTCCTGCGCAGCGGGCGGCAGGACGCCCGCCCGGGCGAGCAGCGCCTGCAGGTGGTCCAGCTGCTCCTGCACCGCGGCCAGCCGCCGGGCGCACTCCCGGTGCACCGGGTCCACCCCGGCACCGGGGACCTGCCCGGTCGCGTGGTCGATCAGCGGGTGGCAGGTGCCGCCCCGCTCACCCGTGCGCTGGTCCATCGTCGTCCCCCGTCGTCGACCACCCCACGCCGGTGCGGGCGGGGGGCTGCGGTGCGCACCGGTGCCGCCTTGCTGAACCGTCTACGCCCGCACCTGCGGCACGCCCCTGCGGCGGCACGTCCGTGCCCACGTGCAGTGACCCAGCGTAGGCACCGGTGGCGCACGAGCGCAGGCTCTCCGGGTTGCGCGCTGGACGTCCCCGGAGCGGGGGACGCTCTCGTCGACGCCCGGGTCGCCACACCACCTGGACGTCGGGGGTGGGCCCCGGGGATCAGCTCAGCTGTGCGGCTGGTTGAAGTACGGGCTCTTGATCTCCGAGATCCACGCGCTGCGCACGGCCGGGTCGCTGTCCAGGTTGTAGTCGGCGCTGGCGCGGTTGAAGTACAGGACCGCTTTGATCTTCGGCAGGGCTGCAGCCGCCTCGGCCATCCCGTTGATCCACGCGACCCGGCAGGCGCTGCCGGCGGTGCCCGGCCCGACGCCGGTCTCGAACAGCCCGTAGCTCTTGGTCTTCGCGCCGGTGCCGAGCAGACCGTTCTCGAGCTTGGTGTAGAAGGTGCTCCAGGTGGGCTTGACACCGCCCTTGGTGCAGCGGAAGTCGTAGGGATCCCAAGCGATCCAGCTGACGTAGGCGTCGCCGGGATAGGTGCGGGTGTAGACCGTGTCGTCGCTGCGGAAGCCGGCGTAGTCCACGGCGAACGTGACACCGGTGACCCCTTGGGCCTTCAGCCGGTCGACCCAGTGGCGGAAGGCCGCGGGGTAGGTGGTCTCCCACCAGTCGCGCAGCGTGAGCCCGCCGTAAGCGGCCACCGGAGTGGTGTCGTCCATCTTCTCGGTGACGGTGTCGACCTCGGGCATCAAGTCCAGGACGAAGCGGATCCCGCTGGCCTTGATCCTGGCGGCCTGGGCGTCGATGGCCGGGTCGAGAGCACCGCTGCTGATCTGTTGCGGTGTGTAGTAGGAGCCGTTGAAGTCCGGCCCGGCGGTGGTGACCACGAGCCCGGGAGCAGGCAGAGCACGCCCGTTCACGCTGGTCGGGCAGGTGCCGAAGCACTTGGAGCTGGCCGAGGCGAACAGGACGCGGCGGCCGGAGTCGGCGGTGGCGATGGCCGTGTCGGCGGCGCTGGGCCAGGTTCCCGACTGGGACAGGGAGTAGTAGCGCCGGAAGGCGTCCGCCTGGCGCCCGTAGGCGCCCTCCGAGGTGGTGCGCAGGTCGGCGTTGCCCGACAGGTACCAGCCCAGCCAGCTGCCGCTGGCCGGGGACAGGTCCGGCTGGACACCGGCCTTGGCCGTCTTGACCACCAGGACCGGCCCGCGCCCGCCGCTGTCCTCGCGCGAGAACACGTGCGCCGATCCGCTGTCGCTGGCCTGGACCACCAGCGACAGCGGCCCACCGCCGTAGCCGCGCAGCAGCACGTCGCTGGTGGCGCCGACGACAGCGGGTGCAGCGGTGCCGCTGACGGTACCGCTGGCAGCGGGCCGGTTGGCGTACGTGAGGGTCGACTCCGACCAGCCGGTGCTCGTGCCGGTCACCTCGATCGCCGGTGCGGCGCTGTAGCCGGCGCTGAGGGCCTTGGTGGTGAACCGCAGGTGCGCCTCCACGATGCGCTCTCCCGCCGGCACGACAGGAGCGGGGAAGCGCACGTACCACGGGCGGTCGACGCTGGAGGAGTGATCGATGCGGGCGGTGGTGCTGCTGCCCCAGTTGGTGGTGGGCTGACCGCTGAAGACGCCGGCGTCCGCGGCGGCGGCGATCGTCTGCGTTCCTGACGCAGATGCCGGAGCAGCAGCCGTCAGGAGCGCGGCCGCAGTCAGGGCAGCGCTGAGAGCGGCTCCCAGGACTGCCGGCAGGCCCCGACGTGGTCGCGCGGTGGGCACCGTGGCCCTCGGGCGAGACGAACACGACACGATCGAACTCCTCCTCCACCGAAAGCCGCGCAGGTTCTCGTCACCTCCGCGCGCTCTCCAGTGTGGGGAGGGAGCGGTGAACGACCAGCCCGCCTGCGCAGCAGTACGTACGAGGGAGCGTTCGGACGCGCAGCACCGCTTCCTGTGCTATCGCAGCAAGAGCACCCCGACGGACGCCGGTCCCGCCGTCCCGCTCCACGGCGCCACCTGTCAGCGCACGGTCCGGAAACCGGCTCACACCTCTCTGGCGGAGATCTCGGCTCGCTCGAGGGCGGCGAAGCACCCTCAGCGGGCCGCGTGGTCCGAGTACACGAGGTCGCTACAGGTCATCTCGACCCGCGCCCGCGAGGCGGTGGTGATTCCGGCGGGGAAGAAGCTGACGGCGACCAGCAGGCCGACGACCTCCCGGACGGTCTCCGGGTTCTCCCGGCTGGTGCGCCCGGATGGCCTCCAGCAGCGGGTAGGCGTTGCCGGTGGTGGTGAACTCGGTGATCTGCGCGAGCGCCTGCTGCTCCTCGGGGTCGCGGTCGTCGCCGACGGGCGGGTCGACCGGGGACACCCAGGAACCGGTGCCGGTGCCGGGCAGCCCCCCGGGGCGCCGGCTCTGCCGGCGCGCGGGTGGTGGACGATCCCCGGTCACCGCCCTGCACGACGCAGCGGCTCCACCCCGGCCGCCGCACCCGCGCGACCCACGCCCGGGCGGTCCGCGTCACGGTCCGGCGGGCGGTGGGCTCGTCGGGGAACCCGGAACGTCCCGGTCCCCGCTCAGCAGCCACGCCACCTCGCGCCGCAGCAGTTCGCGGCGTGAGGCGCTCTCGTACGAACGCGCGTCGTGCCCCAGACCGTCGTACAGCACCCGCCCCGGGCCCGGGGCCTGCCACACCACCGGGTGCGCCACCCCCTCGTGCTCCGTGGTGAGCAGCACCCGCGAACCCGGTTCCACCTGCAGGTGGCAGTAGCGCTCGTCGAAGGCCTCCACCGGCCCCAGCCCGGCCACCACCGGGTGCTCCTCACCGGGCACCGCCTCGAAGCGCGCCGGCCCGATGGGCGGGTGCATCGAGACCCCGGGCACCCACCGCCCACCGGTCGACCGCGCCCACCCGGGCGCGTCGGTGAAGGTGTTCGCCGCCTGGTGCACCGCCAGCAGCGGCACACCGCCGGCCACCAGCGCGGCCAGCCGCGCGTGGAACGGCGCCCACGCCGCGTCGTCGCCGTCCCAGTCCGGATCGACGCGACCGGTGCCGGCCACGACGACGATCAGGGACGGCTCCCCGTCCTGCCCGTCCTCCCGGCCCCCCGGCCCGGACAGGGCGTGCAGGGCGGTGCCGCGCACCCGCACCCGCAGCCCGGCCGCACCGAGCGCACCGGCGATCAGGTGCGCGCTGGCGGCGTCGTCGTGCCAGCGGTCCTGGTAGCGCCCGCGACCGGCCAGCACCAGCGCCGACCCGCTCACCGGCGCACCCCCGCCCGGGCTCGGCGGTGCGGTCCCCGTCCTGCTGCCTCCTGCACGCGCACCATCCTGGCGCGGTGCCCGGCGCCGGGTCCAGGACCGCCTGCTGGGCCCGCACCGGTACCAGTGCCGGTGCCCACCGCCTCAGGCACCGGCCAGGGACGCGGCGTCGGGGTGGCCGAACAACCCCGGCAGCCCCCCGCTGTGCAGCAGCACCGTGCGCTGCCCGCAACGCACCTCGCCCTCGGCCACCGCCGCGACCAGACCGGCCGCGGCGCGACCGGTGTACACCGGGTCGAGCACGACCCCCTCGCTGCGCGCCACCAGCGAGAGCGCCGCCCGCACCGCGGGGGTCAGCGCGCCGTAGCCCCGCCCCACCTGGTCGCGGCGCAACCGCAGCTCGCCCGGCTGCGCAGCGCCGTCCTCGCGGGCCAGCCCGGCGGCCAGAGCCCGCACGCGCTCGTGGGGGTCGGCGATCGCGCCGGTGTCCACGCCCAGCACCCGCTGCGCCCCCAGGGCGTGCACGAGCCCGGCCATGGTGCCCCCCGAGCCCACGGCCACCACCACCGTCTCCAGGTCGGGGACCTGCTGCAGCAGCTCGGCACCGGCGTGCGCGTACCCGCGCGCGCCCAGCACGCTGGAACCGCCGAAGGGCACGACCTGCGCCGGCGTCCCCGCCGCCCGCAGCGCCCACGCCTCCTGCTCCACCCGAGCCGCCAGCTCCTCGGCACCGACGTCGCCGGCCCACACGACGCGGGCGCCCAGCAGCTCGTCGAGCAGCAGGTTCCCGCCGCGCTGCGCCGGGGCCGCGCCCTCCAGCACCAGCACCGCGCCGATCCCCAGCCGTGCCGCGGCGGCGGCGGTCAGGCGGGCGTGGTTGCTCTGCGCGGCTCCGCTGGTGACGACCGCGCGGGCCCCGTGCGCCAGCGCGGCCCCCATCGTGTGCTCCAGCTTGCGCACCTTGTTGCCGCCGCCGGCCAGGCCGCAGAGGTCGTCGCGCTTGATCCACAGGTCCTGCGGGCACAGCCCCAGCGCGGCCGCCAGGCGCGGGGCCGGTTCCACCGGGGTGGGCCAGGACCCCAGCACGGCTCGTCCAGCGCTCACGGCGCCACCTCCTGCAGCGGTCGGGTGCGCCGGTGCCGCGGGGGACCGGCGGGCGTGCGCGGGCGCTGCGCCCGCACCTCGCCCGGCTCCACCCGGGCACCGTAGCCGTCCGGGCTGCGCCCCGGCCCGCGAAACCCGCCGGCCGGCGGGGCTGCGCGTCAGAGGAGCTCGACCAGGCCGGTGTCCAGGTCGTAGCGGGCGGCGCGGACGTCGAGGCGGTTCGCGCGCACCGCCCGGCGGACGGTCCGGCTGCGGCGCACCAGCTGCTCGGCCACCGTGCGGGTGTTCTCGCGCACCGCGTTCTCGACAAGGTCCCCGGGCTGCTCGCGCACGGCGAGGACCGCCGGGGCGATGGCCTCGACGATGCTCTGCACGTGCTCGGGCGCGCGCCCGCCGTTCTGCACGACGTCGACGGTGGCGCTGACCGCGCCGCAGCGCTCGTGACCGAGCACGAGCAGCAGCGGCGGGGCGAACTCGCCGACCGCGAACTCGATGCTGCCCAGGATCGCGTCGTCGACGATGCCGCCGGCCACGCGCTGGTCGAACACGGCGCCGACGCCCTCGTCGAAGAGGATCTCCGGCGGCACGCGCGAGTCGGAGCACCCCAGGGCGATCACGAACGGGTGCTGCCCCTGGGCGCTGCCGTGCACGGCGTCCACGTCCTGACCGCGGTGGCGCGCGCGCCCGGCGGCGAAGCGGGCGTTGCCGGCCAGCAGGCGCTGCAGGGCGGCGTCCGCGCTGCCCGGCCAGGGCTGCGCGGCGGACGCGGCCGGGGCGCCGGCCCCGGTGGCCACGGCGACCCCGGTCAGCGCCAGGGCGCCGATCAGACCGCGTCGCTCGATCATCGGCCGTGCACCCATCGGTACTCCCCCGCGTCGTCCACGCACCACGGTCATTCGACCGGGCAACCGTCACGCCGATGCTAAGCAGCGGGCGGCACCTTGTCCACGGTCCAGGACGCACGGTCGGCAGCAGTGCCCGTCGGGGCGGGCCGTGGGACCGTCCCGGGTGTGGCGGCCCCCGAGGACGCGATCCGCGCAGCGCTCGACGGCACGCCGGCGGCGCTGTCGGGGACCGAGCGAGCGGTCCTCGGTCCCGGCTCGCCGGCACGGGTGTTCTCGCTGTTCGACGCCCGCACCCGCGACCGCCTCGGCCGGTCGATCAGCGCGCTCCGCTTCCGCGCCGGGCGCATCGACGCCGACTGGTGCGCCGGCAACGTCGCGGTCGCCGACGGGGAGCTGGTGGGCGCCTTCGACCGGGAGCCGGTCGCCGACAGCGAGGCCGTCACCGCCGGGTTCAGCGCCGCCGGTTTCGCCACCAGCTCCACCAGCGGCGGCGGGCTGTCCACCCCGGAGGAGGCGCTGGGGTTCCTGCTGGACCACGAGCGGGCCCGCGGGGTTCCCTTCGACGGGGCCGAGCAGCGGACCGCAGCGGCGGCGGCGGCGTGGGTCGTGGCCTTCAACGCCCGCTGGGAGACCGCGATGCGTCCCGGCCTGGACGACGGGGCCACGACCGCGTCGCTGCACGCACGCGGGGAGGACCTCCTGTCGCTGACCCGGTGAGCCCCCGGCTCCACCCGACCGGCCGCCCCGGCCTCGGGCACGTGCCGCACCGGGGCGCGCCCGCTCCCCCGGGAACGGCGGGTCACCGGTGACGCATGCGCTGCTCGGCGCGGTCAGCGGGGCCGGGGCCGGCGTCGACGAAGCCGTGCCGCCGGTACAGGCGGACCGCGGGGGCGTTGCCGGTCTTGACCGAGAGCACCACCGCAGCGCCCGGGTGCTCGCGCCGGGCCCAGTCCAGGACCGCCTCCACGGCGGCGTCCGCCACGCCGCGACCGCGGGCACCGGGCGCCACCCACAACGAGATCAGCTCCACCGCGCCGTCGGGGCCCGGGTCGGTGGCGCTGACCATGCCGGCCGGTCGCCCCTCCAGGGTCAGGACGAGGTTGAGGGCGACCTCGCGCAGGCGCGCGCGCCAGCGCTCCTCCCGGTCACCGTCCCCGCTCCACCCGGCCAGCGTCGAGCAGAACGCCGACGGCGCCTCGGCCAGCGCCTGGCGGCGCATCGCGCGCCAGGCGCGCCAGTCCTGCTCCCCCACCACCGACACCTCGATCACGGCGTCCATCCTCGCGGACACCGGTGGGAGGGCGCTGCGGCGAGGCCGCCGTCGGGGCGGTGTGTCGGGGCGGTGTCAGGAACGCACCTCCAGGCCCGTGACCCGCCAGTCGGTCCTCGTCTCCTCGACCTGGTGCCCGTGCTGCTGCAGCAGGGTGCGCAGCTCCAGCAGCAGCCCGTACTCCCAGTCCGGGCGCGGCACGCTGTCGGTGGAGGTGGCCGAGACGTGCTCCACCTTCACCGCCACCGCGACGGTGCCGCGGCCGGTGGCGAAGACCGACCAGCGCCGGTACGCGCTGAAGCCCTCGGCCACGTTCTGCCGCGGGTGCAGGCCGCTGACGTACCCGGCGACGACCGCCTCGACGTCCTGGCGCAGCCGGCGGCGCTTCCACACCAGCGCCACCCGCTGCGCTCCCGCCCTGGGCGCGCGCAGCAGCGCGGCAGCGCGCGGTTCTTCGGTCGGCACGGGGGCTCTCCTCGCCAGGGGGGTGCAGCGGTCGGGCCGAGGATAGGGGTGCACACGCTCGCAGGGCGGTGGCGGGCGCCGAGGGTGCTGTCGCCGGCGCAGCGGTGCTGCGGCGGCGGGACGCGGGTCGGGTCAGTGGTGGGGGTCGCCGCTGCCGCGGAACCGGGAGAGGGCCTTCTTCATCTCGTGCACGCGCTGCAGGTGCGCGGAACCTCGGCGCACGGCCACGGAGGTGGCCAGGACGTCGATGAGCACCAGCCCGGCGAGCCTGCTGACCGTGGGCGTGAAGGTGTCGGTGTCCTCGAAGGTGCGCACGACCAGCCCGACGTCGCTGAGGTCGAGCAGCGGGCTGGGACCGCCGACCACGGCGATGACCGTGGCCCCGTTCTCGCGCGCCCGCGCGGTCACCTCCAGCACGGAGGTGGTGCGCCCGGTGTTGGAGATGGCCACCACCACCGTCCCCGGTCCGGCCATCGAGGCGGCCATGTGCTGCTGGTGCAGGTCGCTGGGCGCCGCGCACGGCACCCCGAGCAGCACGCCCTGCTGCAGGCCGTCCTGAGCGATGATCCCCGAGGCGCCCAGGCCGAGGAACAGCACGTCCCGGGCGGCCAGGAGCACCTCGACGGCGCGGGCCAGCCGGGTGGTGTCCAGCGAGCGCCGTGCCCGATCCAGGCTGCTGAGGGTGTGGTCGAAGATCTTCCCGGCCATCGCCTCGACGGTGTCGTCGGGCTCGATGGCGGAGTGGGTGACCGGCAGGCCGATCGCCAGCGCCTGGGCCAGGTCGATCTTGAAGGCCTGGAAACCGGAGTAGCCCAGCGCGGTGGCGAAGCGCATCACCGTGGGTTCGCTGACCCCCGCGGCCTCGGCCAGGCCGGCCATGCTCAGGCCCAGCACGCGGGTGGGGGCCCGCAGCACCGCGGCGGCGACCTTGCGCTCGGAGGGGCGCAGCTGCTGGGCGCCGCTGCTGAGCACCTCCAGCACCGAGGGTGTTCCCGCGGCCGTCACCGGGGCACCAGGTGGGTCAGCAGGTTCTCGACGGCGTGACGCGTGGCCCGGCTGACGCCGGCGCCGGTGTAGCCGCCGACGTGGGGGGTGGCGATGACGCGCGGGTGGCGCAGCAGGGCGCTGGGGGCGGGCGGTTCGCCGTCGTGGGCGTCCACCGCGTAGGCCGACAGCGCACCGGACTCCAGACGGGCCAGCACCGCCCCGTCGTCCACCAGGGCCGCGCGCGCGGTGTTGACGAGCACGGCACCGGCGGGCAGCGCGTCCAGCGCCTCGGCACCGAGCAGCACCGTGCCGTCGGCCGGGGGCGGGCAGTGCAGGGTCAGCACGTCGCTGGTGCGCAGCACCTCCTCCAGCGGCGCCGGGCGCACGCCGTCGGGGACCTCGACGCCGGTGAGGGGGTCGTGGGCGACGACGGCGGCGCCGAGCGCTGCGAAGGCGCCGGCCGCGCGGCGGCCCACCGCGCCGAGCCCGACCACGCCGACGGTGCACTCGGCCAGCTCGCGGCCCCGCCAGCGCTGCCAGCCGCCCTCGTGCAGGGCGGCGGAGGACCACGGCACGTGGCGCAGCGCGGCCAGCGCCAGCGCCAGCGCGAGCTCGGCCACTCCCCGGGCGTTGGCCCCGGCGGCGCGCTCGACGGCGATGCCCGCGCGCCGGGCGGCGTCCAGGTCGACGTTGTCGGTGCCGGCGCCGTTGCGGCTGATGACCCGCAGGCCGTCGGCGGCGGCCAGCACCGGCGCGGTGATCGGCTCGATGCCGGCCAGCCAGCCGGCGCACCCGGGCAGCAGGGCGGTCAGCTCCTCCTCGCCGGGGACCCTGCCCGCCGGCCCGGGGACGAGCTGCAGGCCGGCCCGGCGCAGCGGGTCGAGCTCGGGCACGGCGTCCAGACCGGCCGAGGTGAGCGAGCGGGGCGTGACCAGGACGCGCCGGGCGGCGCTCACCGGCGCGTCCCGGCCGCGATCTCCTCCAGCGCCTCGAACTGCGGACCGCTGGTGGGGATGTCGATGTCGAAGACCTCGGCGATGACCCGGGTCCAGCCGTGCAGGAAGTACACCCAGCCGTCCACGGCCTGCACGTGCCCCGCCGCTCGCGCCTGCTCCAGGAAGACCAGCTCGCCGCGGTAGTTCAGGTCCCAGGCGATCGCGGAGCGGGGGAAGCGCGCGGCAGCGCTGAGCGGGGAGCCGGGTGCGTCCTTGCCCAGCCCGCTGGCGTTGACGACCAGGGCGCCGGGGCTCAGGCCGGCCAGGACGTCGTCGTTGTCGGTCGCCCCGGTGGCGTGCACGGTCTCGATCGGGACGTCGCCGGCCAGTCGCGCGTGGAGGGCGCGCAGGCTCTGCAGCCGTTCGGGGTCGCGGTCGGAGACGATGACGCGCGAGGGCCGGTCCGCGCCGTGGTGCGGGCGCGTCAGGTACCAGCTGATGGCGGTGGCCGACCCGCCGGCACCGATGAGGAAGGCCTCGGCGCCGGTGCGCTCGAAGTGCCGCGGCGGCAGCAGCGCCTGCAGGGCCAGGCCCGAGGAGACGGGGTCCTTGGCGTGGCACACCAGCTGCCCCCCGCGCTTGGACAGGCAGCTGACCTCGCCCGTGAGCTGCGCCAGCGGGTCGACGACGTCGAACCGGTCGCGGCAGGCGCGGAAGAGGTCGATCTTGTGGGTGGTCACCAGCGCGCCGAGGCCGAGGGGGTCGGCGGCGATGAAGTCCACCACGTCGCGGTAGTGCTCGCGCGGGGCGTGCAGCGGCAGGTCGATCCCCTCGAGGCGGGCCTCGCGCAGGCCCAGTCGCGCGGCCCACTGCGGGAAGACGGTGCGGATCGACGAGCGTGCGGTGCTCACGCCGATGAAGTACAGCGTCGGTGCGCCGGCCGGCGCCGGCAGCGCGACGCCGGGGGTCTCGCCGGGGGTTCCGCCGGGGGTTCCGCCGGGGGTTCCGCCGGGGGTTCCCGGTGCGGTGTTCACGCCCCGCCCCGTCCGCGGTACCCGCGGTGCTGCGGGTTGGGGCGCGTCCTCCAGCCGCCGGTGCCGTCCTCGACGACGAGCTGCGCCATGCCGCCGGCCCGGGCGATCAGGCCGTAGTCCTGGCCGGCGTCCGCCGGGTAGGTGAACAGCGTGACGAACGGCTCGTCGCCGACGTTGACGCTGCGGTGGATCCAGTGCCCGGGGACGTGCACCGCCCGGCCGGCGCTGAGGGGGACGGCGCGGGACTGCCCGTCGAGGGTTTCCAGGAGCATCACCCCGCGCCCGCTGAGGCAGTGGTAGAGCTCCGCGCGGTCGGCGACGGCGTGCAGGTGGCCGCGGGTCAGGGCGTACTCCTCCCCCACCCGGCCTGGCAGCAGCGTGGAGGTCCCCACGATCAGCGCGCCGGGGCCGTGGCCGGTCCGGTGCTCCTGCACCCGGTACGCCAGCGCACCGCCGCCGCGCTCCTCGAGCGGGGCGGCGAAGGCCACCGGGTCGCGGTACACGCCGTCCAGGTCCCGCAGGTGCTTGACGTACGAGCCGGTGCGGCCGCCGATGCTGCCGTCGGTGCCGATGCTGAGCGCTCCTGGCTCCGCCACCGGCACGGGCGGGGAGAACGTCATGGGAATCTCCTGCCGTCAGTGGTGGTAGTAGGACTACACCCTTTCCGTGCGGTTCCGCTAGGAGGCCCGCGAGGTCGCCGCACGGACGCAGACGGGAACCGGCCGGCACCTTGCGCAGCGCTGTTCCTGGTAGTACCACTACATCGGGTGTCGACGCCGACGCCGCGAAGGAGAGCATCGATGACTCAACGCTTCACAGGGCGCCGCATCGCCGTGACGGGCGGCGCCGGAGGCATCGGCCTGAGCCTGTGCGCCGCCCTGCTGGCCGAGGGGGCGCGCGTCCACGCCCTGGACCGCCGCGGCCTGGACGACCTGCCCGAGGGTGTCGAGGGCACCGAGGTGGACCTGACCTCGGAGGCGTCCGTCCGCGCCGCGGTCAGTTCCCTGTACGCCCAGGACGACGCACCGGTGGACCTGGTCACCTGCGCCGGGGTGGTCGAGGACGACGTGGCCGCCGAGGAGATGTCGGTCGAGCAGTTCGACCTGGTCGTGGGCGTGAACCTGCGCGGGGTCTTCCTCAGCTGCCGGGAGTTCGGGAGCCGTCTGCTGGCCCGCGGCGGCGGGGCGATCGTCAACGTCGCCTCCATGTCCGGCAACGCCGTGGTCAACGCGCCCCAGCGCCAGAGCGCCTACAACACCTCCAAGGCCGGCGTCAGCGCGCTGACCCGCTCGCTGGCGGTGGAGTGGGGACCGCGCGGGGTGCGGGTCAACGCCGTCTCCCCCGGGTACGTCGACACCCCGCTGAACTCCCTCAAGGCGCACATGCACGAGCAGTGGCGCCGCGAGACCGTCCTGGGGCGCTTCGCCACGCCGCAGGAGGTCGCCGGCGCCGTGCAGTACCTGCTCAGCGACGAGGCGGCGTACTGCTGCGGCACCGAACTGCTCGTCGACGGCGGTTTCTCCCTGCGCTGAAGCAGCCGCGCCGGTCCCCAGCGGCAGCACCCGGCACCACCCGGCACCACCCGAGCCGTCCAGACGATCGAGCGAGGAGCTGCACCCGTGATCCTCTCCCACGACCTGGGCACCACCGGCGACAAGGCCACGCTGGTGGACGCCGACGGCTCGGTCGCCGCCGCCGCCACCGCCCCCTACGGCACCGACTTCGGGCCGCGCGGCAAGGCCGAGCAGGACCCCGGGGCGTGGTGGGAGGCCCTGTGCCGCGCGACGCGGCAGCTGCTGGACGCCCGCCCCGGCGCCGCGGCCGCCGTGGAGGCGGTCTGCTTCTCGGGGCAGATGATGGGGGCGGTGCTGCTGGACGCCGCCCGCGCACCGGTGCGCCCGGCGATCATCTGGGCGGACACCCGGTCGACGGCGCAGAGCGAGCAGCTCGTGCAGCGCGTCGGGATGGACGCCGGCTACCGCACCACCGGGCACCGCCTGAACGCCACCTACTCCCTGTCCAAGGTGATGTGGGTGCGCGACCACGAACCCGAGGTCTTCGAGCGCGTGCGCCACGTCGTGCAGGCCAAGGACCTGATGGTCGCCCGGCTGACCGGGCAGGTGGTCACCGACCCCTCCGACGCCTCCAGCACCAACGCCTTCGACCAGCGCAGCGGCACGTGGTCCGGCGAGCTGCTGGCCGCCGCCGGCCTCGACGCCGGCCTCTTCCCCGAGATCGTGCCCTCGACCACCGTGGTGGGCCGGGTCGGCCGCGAGGCCGCCGCCGCGAGCGGTCTGCTGGCCGGCACCCCGGTGGTGCTCGGCGGCGGCGACGGCCCCGTGGGCGCGCTGGGCGCCGGCGTCGTCGACGCCGCCTGCGGCGCCTACGCCTACCTGGGTTCCTCCTCGTGGATCTCCCTGGCCGCCGACGCGCCCCTGCACGACCCGCTGATGCGCACGATGACGTTCAACCACGTCGTGCCCGGGCGCTACGTGCCCACCGCCACGATGCAGGCCGGCGGCGCCTCCCTGCAGTGGGTGGTGGACCTGCTCGAGCCGGGCGGGGCCTCCCGCTACGAGCGCCTGCTGGGCGCCGCGGCGGGCGTGCGGGCCAGCGAGGACGGCTTGTACTTCCTGCCGCACCTCCTGGGCGAGCGCTCACCGTACTGGAACCCCCGGGCCCGCGCGGTCTTCGCGGGCCTGGCCCGCCACCACGGCCCCGAGCACCTGACCCGGGCCGTGGTCGAGGGCGTGGCGTTCAACCTGCGCACCGGCCTGAAGGCCTTCGTGGACAACGGCGCGGACGTCGGGCGCATCGACGCCATCGGCGGCGCGGCGAACTCCCCCGCGCTGCTGCGCATCCTCGCCGACGTCTGGGGCGTGCCGGTGCGCCGGCTGGACCTGGTCGACGAGGCCACGGCCGTGGGCGCTGCGGTCGTCGGCGGGGTCGGCGTCGGCGCCTACGAGGGCTTCGCGGTGGCCGAGCGCTTCAGCGCCCGCGGCGTCGAGCTCGCTCCCGACGCCGCGGCGCACGAGCGCTACCGCGGCGAGCACGAGGTGTTCCTGGACGCCTACCGGCGCCTCGAGCCGTGGTTCGAGGCGCTGTGAGCGCGCCCGCACCGCTGGCGCCCGGAACGGTGCGCACCGTGCTCGCGGACGTGCCGGCCGGCGCGCTGGGGCGCTGCGACTACCACGAGCACCTGTTCCAGGTCACCGCCCTGCTGCCGGGCGAGGACCTGGACGACGAGGACGCCAGCGGCCGCGAGGCCGCGTCCCTGAGGGCGGCGGGCGTGGACGCGGTGGTGGAGGCCACGCCCACGGGGCTGGGGCGCCGGCCCGCGGCCGTCGCGCGCATCAGCGCGAGCACCGGCCTGACCGTGGTGCACACCAGCGGCGCGCACCGCCAGGAGCACTACCCGCCCGGGCACTGGCTCCTGGGGGCCTCCGTGGACGAGCTCACCGAGCGCTTCACGGCCGACGTGCTCGAGGGGCTGCCGGCCGAGGACGTGCGCGAGCGCGGCGCGTCGGCGCGGGGACCGCACGGGCACCCGGTGCGCGCCGGACTGCTCAAGGCGGGCGTCGGCTACTGGCGCATCAGCCCCTTCGAGCACCGCGTGCTGGCCGCCACCGCGGCCGCGGCGCGCACGAGCGGGGTGGCGCTGATGGTGCACCTCGAGCACGGCTCGGCGGCCTGGGAGGTGCTGGAGGTGCTGCGGGAGAACGGCCTGCCCGCACGGCGGGTGGTGCTCGCGCACGCCGACCGCAACCTCGACCCCGGTCTGCACGTGGAGCTGATCGCCGCCGGCGCCGTCCTCGGCTACGACGGCGCGGCGCGGCACCGCCAGGCGCCGGACTCGGCGATCCTGGACTGCCTGGAGCGCGTGGTCGGGGAAGCGGGCCCGGCCGGGGTGCTGCTGGGCGGGGACGTGGCCCGCCGCTCCCGCTACCGCGCCTACGGCGGGATGCCCGGGCTGGACTACCTGCCCCGGCGCTTCGTGCCCCGTCTGCAGCAGCGGCTGGGTGGAGCCGTCGTCGAGGCGCTGCTGGTGCACAACCCCGCCGCGCTGCTGGCGGGGAGCGGCGCGGGCGGGCACGGCTGAAACCCCGCCGCCGGTGACCGCCCGGTCGCCGGCGCCCGACCCCGGAACCCAGGAGGACCACGCCGTGAAGGCCATCTGGTACGACGCCCCGCGCTCGTTCGCGCTCACCGACCGGCCCGACCCGCACCCGGCCGCCGGTGAGGTGCGCCTGCGGGTGCGTTCGGCCGGGGTGTGCGGCACCGACGTGCACCTGCACCACGGGGAGTTCTCCCCGCGCTACCCGTTCACCCCCGGCCACGAGATCGTCGGCGAGGTCGACCTGGTCGGGGAGGGCGTGCAGGACCTGCGGGTCGGCCAGCTGGTCGCGCTGAACAACCGCGTCTCCTGCGGCACCTGCACGAACTGCCGGCGGGCCATGCCGATGTACTGCACCCGGCTGCGCGACCTGGGCGTGACCGAGCCCGGGGGTTTCGCGGAGTTCGTCGCCGCCCCGGCCGGGCAGTGCCACCCGGTGGACGACCTGGCGCTGGAGGTGGCCGCCTTCGCCGAGCCGGTGGCCTGCGCGGTGCACGCCCTGGACGTGCTGGCCCCGGCCCCCGGCAGCGACGTGCTCCTCTTCGGCGCCGGGACCACCGGGCTGGTCCTGACGCAGCTGCTGGCGCGCAGCGGCGCCTGGCGCCTGACGGTGGCGGCGCCCACCCGGGCCAAGCTGGACCTGGCGCGGGCCCTGGGGGCGTCGGAGACGGTGCTGGTGGACCGCGCCGACCCGGCGGCGACGAGCGCGCGGCTGCGCGACGGCGCCCCGGACGGCTACGACGTCGTGGTCGACGCCACCGGCGCGCCGGCGGTGCAGGAGCAGTGCGTGCCGCTGACCCGCGACGGCGGCACGGTGCTCTTCTTCGGCATGGCCCCGGAAGCGGCCCGGGTGCCGTTGAGCACCAACGAGGTCTTCCGCCGGGAGCTGACGCTGAAGGGCTCCTACACCCAGGCGTTCAGCTTCGACCGGGCCGTGGCGGCGCTGCGCGGCGGCACCGTGCGCACCGAGGGGATGGTCACCCACCGCTTCGACCTGGGCTCCTACGGGCGGGCCCTGGACACCGTCGCCTCGGACCGCTCGTGCATCAAGGCGCTGATCCACCCCTGACGACCCGGCGGGTGACGGCCCGGCGGGTGACGGCCCGGCGGGTGACGGCCCGGCGGGTGACGGCCCGGCGGGTGACGGCCCGGCGGGTGACGGCCCGCCGGGCGGGGATCCTCAGCCGAGGGCCCTGCTGCGGCGACGCCGGCTCGCGGTCAGCGGGGCGCGCTCACCGGCGGGTTCCGCGGGTGGGCCGGCCGGGGCCAGGAGGTTCTCGTCCAGGGCCACGGTGGCCGCGCCCACGGCGGCGGAGCTCAGCCCCAGCTGCGACAGCTCGATGGTCACCGGGTGCACCTGCCGCATGAAGGACAGGGTGCTCACGGCCTCCTGCGCGGCGCTCAGGTACAGCGGTCCTGCCTCGGCGAAGGCCGGGCCCGAGAGGATCACGCGGTCCAGGTCCATCACGTTGGTCAGGGACAGGACGGCGGCGCTGACGTAGCGGGCCGACTCCTGCACCAGGGCGGAGCAGTCCGCGTCCTGCGCCACGGCCGCGGCGGCGATCGAGGCGAAGTCGGCCCGCAGGTCCTGCGGCGCGCCCGTCAAGCCCAGCCGGGTGGCCACCTCGCGCCGGGCCAGGGCCTTGGCGACCACGGTGCGCGGGCCGGCGAAGGCCTCCAGGCACCCGCGGGAACCGCACCAGCACAGCGGGCCGTCCACGTCGAGCGTCATGTGCCCGATCTCGCCGGCGTTGGCGGAGGCGCCGCGGTAGACCTCGCCCTCCAGGACGATGCCCCCGCCGAACCCGGTCGCGGCGTAGAAGCAGATGAAGTCGGCCGTGGCCGGGATGCGCCCGACCCAGAACTCCCCCAGCGCCGCGCAGACGTAGTCGTGCTCGAGCGTCACCGGCAGGCCGGTGGCCTCCCCCAGGGCGGACTCCAGGGCGTACTGCTCCCAGTCGGTGGCCTCGCGCGAGGCGCGCATCGAGTGCCCCCGCGCGTCCAGGCGCCCCGGGATCGCCACGCCGATGCCGGTGACGTCGCGCACCGAGCGCACCCGGTGCCGCTTGAGCAGGCCCATGACCTCCTTGGCCATGCGCCGGACCACGACCTGCGGCTCGGCGGGTCCGGCGCCGCCGGAGGTCAGCTGCCCCACCACCTGCCCGCGCAGGTTGATCAGCACGTACGTCAGGCGGGCGTCGTCCACCGAGACGCCCACCGCGTAGCGGCCCTGGGTGTTCAGCTCCAGCAGCGTGCGGCGCTTGCCGCCGGTGGGGTCGCCCTGGCCGGTCTCGACGAGCAGGCCGTCGTCCAGCAGGCGCTTGACGGTGCGCGAGATCGAGGCACCGGTCAGCCCCGAGCGCTCGGCCAGTTCGACCCTGCTGATCACACCGCTGGAGCGCACGAGGTCGACGATGGCCCGACCGGTCTCCGTGGCTGAGCGGCTCGAGAACTTCGCAGCCACCGGACCCCCTCCTTGCAGGCCGCGCGGACGTTCCGGTCGGCTCCTCACCGCCCTCCGGGAGGGCGCACCGCTCGGCTCCTGCTGCCGAGGGGCCACATCATCTCCTACACCACCGCGCCCGACCGGCGCCGAGGCGCCCGCGCGGCCGGGCACCCCGCGCCGCCGGGAGGGCGCCGCCGGGGCGCGCTGGAGCGGGGGCTAGTCGGCGGTGGTGGCGCCCTCGCGCAGGAAGGCGCGCAGCCAGCGCCCGCTGTCCTTCACCGTGCGCTGCTGGGTCGCGTAGTCCACGTGCACCAGCCCGAAGCGCCGGCTGAAGCCCCAGGCCCACTCGAAGTTGTCCATCAGGCTCCAGACGAAGTACCCCTGCAGCGGGATGCCGCGCTCGCGCGCGGCGGCACAGGCGTCGACGTGCTGCTGCAGGTAGCGCAGGCGCTCTGCGTCGTGCACGAGGCCGTCCCCGCCGACGGTGTCGGGGTAGGCGGAGCCGTTCTCGGTGACGTGCAGCGGCAGCGCCGGTGCCAGCGCGTGGGCCTGCTCCAGCACGTCGACCAGGCCCTCGGGCACCACGGGCCAGCCCATGTGGGTGCGGGGTGCGCCGGTGTCCACCGAACGCACGTCCTCGCTGCCGGGGAAGGCGGGGCCGAAGGTGCTCTCGCCGGCGGCGGGGCTGCGGACGGCGCCGGGCGCGGCGTCGGGTGCGGCGTCGGGTGCGGCGTCGGGTGCGGCGAGGGGCGCGGCGTCGGGTGCGGCGACGGTGTGCCGGCTGTAGTAGTTGACGCCCAGGAAGTCGATCGGCCGCTGGATCCGCGCCAGGTCGGCGGCGTTGGCGGCGAACCACTCCTGCTCGCCCAGGTCCCGCACGACGTCCTCGGGGTAGCGCCCGGCCAGCACGGGTTCGAGGAAGAACCGGTTCTGCAGCCCGTCCACGCGCCGCGCGGCGTCCCGGTCGGCCGCGCCGTCCGAGGCCGGCCGCACCGAGTACAGGTTCAGCGTCACGCCCACGCTGGCGCCGCTGCGGCCGGCCCGGACCGCGTCGACGGCCAGCCCGTGCCCGAGCAGCAGGTGGTGCGCGGCGTGGGAGGCGCGGGCACCGACCTGCAGCCCGGGGGCGTGCACCCCCGAGCCGTGGCCGAGGAAGGCCGCGCACCAGGGCTCGTTCAGGGTGATCCACGAGGTGACGAGGTCGCCGAGGGCGTCGTGGGCCGTGGCGGCGAAGTCGGCGAAGCGCTCGGCCGTGTCGCGCTCGAGCCAGCCGCCGCGGTCCTGCAGGGCCTGCGGCAGGTCCCAGTGGTACAGCGTCGCCCAGGGTGCCACGCCGCGCTCGAGCAGCCGCTCGGCCAGGCGGCGGTAGAAGTCCACACCCGCCCGGTTGACCGTGCCGGTGCCCTCCGGGAGCAGCCGGGACCAGGACAGGGAGAAGCGGTAGGCGTTCGTCCCCAGCTCCCGCATCAGGTCCACGTCCTCGCCGAAGCGGTGGTAGTGGTCCACCGCGACGTCGCCGGTGTCGCCGCCGACGACGGCGCCCGGCCGGCGGGCGAAGGTGTCCCAGATGCTGGGTCCGCGCCCGTCCAGCGCGGCGGCGCCCTCGACCTGGTAGGCGGCGGTGGCCGTGCCCCACACGAAGTCGGCGGGCAGGTCGCTGCGCGCGGTCACCGGCTGAGCACCTGCTGACCGAAGTCGCGCGAGGGGGCGAACCAGTCGGGGCCCTCGTTCTCGGTGCAGGCGATGAGGACGTTGTCGGCCTTCACCCCCTCGGCGACCAGCTCCCGCACGACCGCTGCGCCCATCGCCTGCTTCTGCGCGGCGTCGTACAGGCGCGCCAGCAGGATCTGCACGAAGACGATGTCGTCGCGGTCGGCGTCGGGGAAGGTGGTGGAGTAGACCAGGTCCCCGGGCTCGTGCAGGCGGAAGATCTGGAACAGGTCGTCCTCGGGCATCCCGAGGCCGGCGACCAGACCGCGGTGGACGGCGGCGCTGATCACCGCGCGCTTGTCGGCCAGGTGCTGGTGCATGTCGATCCTGACGAGGGGCATGGGGTTCCTCACTGGGTGCTGGGTGCTGGGAGCTGGGGCGGGGTGGGGCTTCGAGCGGTGGGCCGGGCGGCGGGTCAGGCGGCGTCCTGGTGGTCCAGCCACGCCTCGCGGGCCGGAACGAGCTCCTCGAGCTCCTGCCAGAAGGCCTCGGGCAGGTCCGCGCCGGCGGCTCGGACGACCTGCTCGAGCCGCCGGGGCTTGCTGATGCCGACGACCGTGGTGGCGATGCGCCGGTCGCGCAGGGAGTGCTGCAGGGCGGCGGTGGCCAGGTCGGTGCCGTACCGGGCGCACACCTCGCGCATGCGTGCGACGGCGCGCACGGTGGCCGGGTGCGCCGGGCGGTAGCCGTACGTGGGCCGGGCACCCCCGTCCCGCACCGCGCCGTGCTGGTCCCGCTGGTCCTGCTCGTCCTGCTGGCGGGCGAGCATCCCGCCGCCGTACACGGCCGCGTTGACCACGCCGACGCCCTGGGCCGCGGCCTGCTCGATCAGCTCCCCGGCGCTGCGGTCGACCAGCGTCCAGCGGTTGTGCACCAGCAGCGCGTCGAAGACCCCCAGCCGCAGGTAGCGCGCCATGGTGGGGGCGTGACCACCGGCCAGGCCGATGCTGCCGACGGCTCCGCTCTCGCGCAGGTCGGCCAGCGCCTCGACCGCTCCGCCGGCGGCGGTGATCACCTCCCAGGGGTGGAACTCCGGGTCGTGCAGGTGCACCAGGGGCAGGCGGTCCAGGCCCAGGCGGCGGCGGCTCTCCTCGACCGAGGCGCGCACGCGCCGGCCGGAGTAGTCGCCCCCGCGCGGGTCGACCTTCGTGACGACCACGACGTCGCCGGGCAGCCCGCCGTGGGCCGCGATGCCCGCGCCGATGCGCTGCTCGCTGCGCCCGGCGCTGTAGCCGTTGGCGGTGTCGATGGTGCGCACGGGGCTGTCCAGGCAGGCCCGCACCAGCGCGACGGCCTGGTCCTCGGCGACCTCGTAGCCGAAGTTCTCCGGCATGCTGCCCAGGGGCGCACCGCCCAGCGTCACGGCCGACACGCTCAGCCCGGTGCCCGGCAGCGGGCGCATCCAGGTGGGGTCGGAGGGGCGCAGCACCGCTCAGCCGCCGAGGACCGTGGTGAAGCCGTCGCCGTCGGCGTGCACCGTGCGCCCGCCCACCGCGCCGACCGGCCGCAGGCCGGGTGCCGCGACCGCGCCCGGTCCCGCCTGCCCCTGCGTCCCGGTGGCGAGCACGGCGGCGACGTAGCCGGGCGCGTCGAGCTGCGGGGCCCGCCCGGTCTTGTCCACCCCGTAGGTGAAGACCTCCAGGACCGTGTCGCCGGACTTCAGGTAGTGGATGTCGAAGCCGCGCGCGTCGTGCGGCTGGGCGATCGCGCCGATCGGCGTGAAGCCGAGGGGGGCGTAGCTGGCCTCGGTGGCGTGCAGGTCGTGCACGGTGAGCGCGACGTGGTCGAAGCGGGGGCGCTCGGGCACGCCCTGGGCCCGCTCGGCGGCCACGCCGGCCTCGTCGAGGACCCGGGTGTACTGCAGGTCGCGCTCGACGAGCTCGAGCAGGGTCCCGTCGGGGTCGCGGAAGAAGGTGATGCGCACCCCGCCCTCGGCCTCGATCGGCTCCAGGTGGAACTGCACGCCGGCGTCCTTGAGCCGCTCGACGTAGGGGTCGACGCGGTCGACCTTGAAGCCGACGTGCCGGAAGCCGCGCTGCAGGTCGTCGGGGACCCAGGTGGAGGCCGGGGCCTGCGGCCCGACGGCCACCAGCTCCAGGGTGGCCGTGAGCACGTCCAGGGTGGCGCCGGCCTCGGTGACCGCTCCCAGCAGCTTTGCCTGCAGGTGGTCGGTGTAGAAGGCGACGGAGCGCTCCACGTCGGTGACGTTGAGGACGATGGTGGTGATGGGCACGGGAGACCTCAGTTCTTGACAGCGCCCAGCGTCATGCCGGCGACGAACTGCCGCTGCATCCAGACGTAGACGGTGATGATGGGGATGACGGACAGGACCAGGCCGGCGGTCAGCAGCGGCCAGTTGGTGGAGTACTGCCCCAGCAGGCTGAACAGCACCGGCTGCAGGGGCAGCTTGCCGGTGTCCTGCAGGACGGTGTTGGCCATGAGGAACTCGTTCCAGGTGCTCAGGAACTGGAAGATGACCACGGTCGCCAGGCCCGGTCGGGTCAGCGGCAGGATCACCCGCCAGAAGATCGTGAACTCGCCCGCGCCGTCGATGCGGGCGGCCTGGGTCAGCTCCAGGGGCAGGGTCTCGAAGAAGGCGCGCATGAGGAACATGGCGAAGGGCGTGGACCCGCTGACGTAGAGCACCAGCAGGCCCGTCTGGGAGTCCAGCAGGCCCAGGTCGCGCAGCTGCAGGTACAGCGGCAGGATCAGGGCGGTCGAGGGCATCATCAGCGTGCTCAGCAGCAGCAGGTAGATGACGTTCTTGAAGGGGAAGGACAGCCGCGCGAAGGCGTAGCCGCTCAGCGTGGCGAAGAGCAGGACCCCGGCCACGGTGGCCACGGTGATCCACACGCTGTTCCAGAAGTGCGTGCCGAAGTCGGTGGTGGAGAGCACCTGGCGGTAGGCGTCCAGGGTGAGGGACTCGGGCAGGAAGCTGCCGGTGAAGACGGTGTTGCCCGGCCGCAGGGAGGTGGAGATCATCCACGCCAGCGGTGAGGCCACCGCCAGGCAGACGACGCCGATCACGACGGCCGTCACCGAGCGGGTGAGGGTGCGCCGGGTGCGGTGCGGGCTGCGGGGGCGGGTGGACGGCACCGCCGGCGCGGCCACGTCGGGGCGGTGGGGGGCGGTGGGGTGAACGCTCATCGAGCGGCCCTCCGGTTCAGGACGATCTGGGCGGTCACGGCGGCGGTGCACAGCAGCAGCACGACGATGCTCATGGCCGAGGCGTAGCCGAACTGCGGCACCGACCCGGAGGTGGAGCCGAAGGCCAGCCCGTACAGCAGGGTGCCCATGACCTCGCTGGCGTGGTTGGGGCCTCCCTGGGTCATGACGTAGATGAGGTCGAACGCCTTGAACCCGTTGATCAGGTTCAAGCTGACCACGATGGTGGTGATGACCCGCAGCCCGGGGACGGTCACGTAGCGGAACTTCTGCCACGCGTTGGCGCCGTCGGTCTCGGCGGCCTCGTACAGCGTCGGGTCGATGCCCTGCAGCCCGGCGAAGAAGATCAGCATGTTCAGCCCCAGGCCCTGCCACAGGGCCACGACGATGATCGTGGGCAGTGCCGTCTGCGCCTCACCGAGCCAGGTGCGCGAGAGCGTCTCGAGGCCGACGGAGTCCAGCAGGCGGTTGGCGACGCCGACGTTGGGGTCCAGGACCAGGCGCCAGACGACCCCGGTGACGACGAAGGAGACGATGCCGGGGATGAAGAGCAGCGTCCTGGCCACGACGCCGAAGCGCCTCCAGGTGCTGTTGATCAGCACCGCCGCCACCAGCGGGACCAGCGTCTGCAGCACGGTGGTGACCGCGGCGAAGGCGAGGGTCCGCACGAACGCGGCACGGGCGACGGGGTCGGCGGCCATGCGCGCGTAGTTGTCCAGGCCGGTGAAGACCGGGTCGCCGAAACCGGTCCAGGAGGTCAGGCTGATGTAGACCGCCCGCACGATCGGGTAGCCGACGAAGAGCGCGAAGAGGACGACGGTGGGGAGGATGAAGACGTAGCCGGCGATCGTCTCCGGGCGGTGCAGCCGGGCGGAGACGACGCGCTCGCTCCGGGCGGCCCTGCCGCTGAGCAGCTGCGTGGACACCGGCGCTCAGCCGCGCGCGTTGGTGACGGCCGTCTGCATCTGAGCGGCGACGGCGGAGGGTTCGGCCGACCCGTCCCAGATGCCGGCCAGCGGGCCACCCGCCTCGCTGGAGCCGTTGCCGAAGGGGATGTGCGGAACACCGTCACCGTCCAGCAGCCAGGAGGTCATCTGCTTGAGGACGGGGTTGGTCACCTCGGTGGCCGCGCTCTTGGTGGAGGGCATCGAGTTCGAGTTGTTCATCGTCTGCACGTACTGGTCCGGGGAGTAGATGAACCGGATGAACTCCAGGGCGGCGTCCTTGGCCTTGCTCGTGGCGCTGACCGCCAGGCCGGCGCCGGCCTGGTTGGCGGTGTAGTGCTGCGCTCCGGGCGCCAGGGCGGGGTTCTTCATGACCCGGTACTTCTGCACGAACTCCGGGCTGGCGTTCTGCACCAGGTTCTGCGGCGCCCAGGAGCCGTTGAAGTTCATGGCCGACCCCTCGGTGAAGAACAGCGAGCTCGCCTGGTCCCCCGAGGTGCCGTTGACGCCGGGCTGGAACACCTGGTTGTCCACGAGCTTCTTCAGCAGCGTCAGCGCCTCCACGACCACCGGGTCGGTGTAGGTGACACCGGCGAGCTGGTCCAGGCGCAGGTAGAAGGTCGGGTCGTCGGAGACCTGGGCGAGCAGGGGCAGGAAGAAGTCCAGCCCGCTGGTGCCGGGGTTGGCCGAGAGCGAGACCGCGCTCTTGCCGGTGGCGTTGATCTTCTGGGCAGCCGCGATCAGGTCGTCCCAGGTCTCCGGCTCGCCGTCCACGCCCGCGGCGGCCATGAGGTCGGGGTTGTAGAAGATGCCGAAGGTCTGCGCCATCCAGCCCAGGGCGTACTGCTTGCCGTCCAGGGTGTACTCGTCGATCGTCGACTGGAAGAAGTCCGAGAGGAAGTCCTGGCCGAGCTCGGCGTTCAGGTCGGCGGAGATGCCCGCCTGGCCGTACGTCAGCGCCCGCACGTGGGGGGCGAAGATCTCCGGGACGTCCCCGCCGGAGACGGCGGCGGCCAGCGCGGGCAGGTACTGGTCGGGCGTGCCGAAGAGGCGGTTCTCGATGGTGATCGAGGGGTTGGCCGCCTCGAACTCCGAGATCAGCCGGGGCCACTCGTCCTGCTGTTCGCTGTACCAGGTCCACAGCCGGACCGTGGTCCTGCCACCGCTGCCGGAACCCTCGTCGGAGCCGCACGCGGACAGCAGCGGAACGCTGCCCAGGGTGGCGGCGCCGACCGTGCCGAGCGTCAGCAGCGAGCGCCGGCTCAGCGTGGCGGAGCCCCCGTCGGAGGTGACGGGGATGGTCGGACCGGGCATGACATCTCCTCGTTGAGAACCTCGAACATCGATCGGGCGACGATCCACGAGCTGTGTCGGGCAGCGGTGCTCGACTCGTCCGTCATGATACGCAACGTAAGTAAGTTGATGTCAAGGGTCCCCGCGGCCGCCGCCGGAGGGCTGTACACCGGCGCCGGGATATGGTTCGGTCGCTGCCGACTCCACGCGGCGGCGAGCCGGCACGCGGCGAGCCGGCGGGAACGGCTCGACGAGCGCGACGCCTCCACCGCCCCCGCGGGGTGACGCCGCCGTCGCCTCCAGGAAAGGTCGTCGACCATGCCCAGCCACGTCCCCGGCACCAGCGAGCGGGCCGGACACCACCTCACGGACCCCGCCCCCGGCGCGGGCGCCCGGACCGGGGCCCACGCCGGTCCCGGGGTCGTCCCGCCGGCGCGGCTGCTGCCGGTGCACCTGGAGGACGAGCCGCAGCCGGCCTTCCTGGAGCAGCTGGAGCACCTGCGCAGGCTGAGCGGCGACCTGGTGCGGTGGATGGAGCCGGTGCCCATCGCCCGGGCGGTGGGCACGAGCGCCAGCGCGGTGGTCCTGCCCGACCTCAGCGGGCTGGCGTACCGGGCGCTGGAGCACTTCCGGGCGATCGAGGTGCCCCTGCTGATCGTCACCTCGGAGTTCGGCACCGTGTCGATGTGGGACTGGGAGATCCGCGACTACCTGCGCCGCCGGGGGGTGCCGACCACCGCCCCGACCTCGCTGCAGGAGTTCCACGACGTCGTGCGCGCCCTGTCGGTCAAGGAGCGCCTGGCCGGTGCGAGCATGCTGGCCTACCAGGACGACCTCGGGGCCGGGCAGCAGCCGGACATCTTCAAGCGCTTCTACTGGTGGGAGGAGGAGTGCGTGCACGACCTGCGCGAGCGGCTGGGCGTGCAGGTGCAGCGGCGCAGCTACCGCGAGCTGGTCGCGCGCGCCGGAGCCGTCCCCCAGGCGCGGGTGGACGCCGAGGCCGCCCGGCTGGAGGGCGACGTGCCGATCCACGGCCTGAGCGCGCGGGCGCGGGGTGACGCGCTGCGCATCAAGCTGGCCCTGAGCGACGAGCTCGACGAGACACCGGGCGTCATCGCCGCGGGCATCAACTGCCTGAACGAGTCCAGGACCTCCAGCACCACGCCGTGCCTGGCGTGGAACCTGCTGTTCGAGGAGCGGGGGCTGATCTGGGGCTGCGAGGCCGACCTCACCTCGATGGTCACCAAGTTCCTCACGTGGGAGTCGCTGCGCACCCCGGTGATGATGACCAACCTGTACCCCTTCCTCATGGGCGGGGCGGCGCTGAAGCACGAGAGGATCCCCTACTTCCCCGCGGTGGAGGAACCCCACAACCACGTCCTCGCGGCGCACTGCGGCTTCTTCGGGATCGTGCCGCGCTCCTGGGCCACGCAGTGGTCGGTCCGTCCCCGCGTCCTGGAGATCGTGGACGAGAACGCGCACGCGCTGGACGCCCGCTTCCCCACCGGCGACATCACCATCGTCAAGATCGACAGCACGATGCGCACCTTGACGGCGACGCCGGCCGAGCTGCCCGGCTACGAGCAGTACGAGGACTCGGACTGCCTCAACGGCGCGGTCCTGCGCGTGCAGGACGGCTACCGGTTCGTCGAGAAGCTGCCCTCGCACCACGCCGTCCTGGCCGTGGGCGACGTCGTGCGGCGCCTGGAGGTGGTCAGCCCCCTCCTCGGGGTGTCGCTCGAGCGGATCTGAGCCCCGGGCCCACGTCGTGCCGCTCCGCCCCGCCGGCCCGGGCCGGGCCGGCACCCCACCGCTCCCGGCCACCGCCCGCGGGGGCGGCGCCGCTCAGCCGGCGGGCCGGTGGACGCGGGCGGTGTCGACGATGTCCTGCAGCGCCGCGACGTGGGACTGCAGGGCGGCCTCACCGGTCGCGGTCAGCCGCAGGCGGGTCTTGGTGTAGCGGCCGGAGGCGACCTTGCGGATCTCGACGTAGTCGCGCTCGGCCAGGGCGGTGAGGTTCTTGGACAGGTTCGGCTGGGTCAGGCCGCAGAACTCCTGCACGGCCTTGAAGTCCGCCTCCTCGCAGCCGGAGAGGTAGGCGCAGATCCGCAGGCGCACCGCGGAGCTGAAGGTGTCGTCCAGGACGGGTGCGCTGACGGGTTCCGCCGCCCGGGGTGCCGTCCTGGCCATCAGGCGCGCGGCCTGCCGCCGGCGACGAGCACCCCGCGCAGCATCGCGTACCACGCCACGGCCGAGACGACCCCGAGGCCGGCGAAGATCCACGCCAGTTCGCGGCCGCCGGTGGAGCCGCTGACGAGCAGGGAGACCGCGACCAGCAGGAAGGTGGCGTTCTCTGTCCTGCTCCAGCCACGGTGACCGTGCAGGCCGCGCCGGCGGCGCAGGGCGGCGGGCAGCAGGTGCGCCGCGGCGAAGAGCAGCACCGCGGCGGCGGTGAACGCCAGGTGCTGCCGGCCGGGCTCGCCCTGCGCGGCGAGGGCGACGCCGGCGCCGGCGCAGAGCGCCGAGAGGGCGCACGCGGCGCGCGGCAGGCTGGGGCGGCTGGCGGCGAGGTGGGCGCGGCGGACGTCGTCGGCCTGCGCGCGTGCGGTGTCGTGGTCCACGGGTCAACAGTGACATCCACATGCCAGGTAGGCAAGTAGATGCGCGGAGTTCCTCAGAGGTGGTCGGCACGAGCCGGGCGTGCTCCGCGCCAGACTGTCCCCCGTGAACGAGCAGCAGACCCGGACCGCGCTCACCGCGCCGAGCACGGCGACCGAGCCCGTGCGGCACATCGGCATCGTCCTCTTCGACGACGTCGAGGAGCTGGACGCCGTCGGCCCCTGGGAGGTGCTGGCCCACTGGACGCGCACCCACCCCGAGGACGGCTGGGCCGTCACCTGCCTCTCGCGCGACGGTCGCCCCGTCACGTGCGCCAAGGGGCTGGTCCTGGGCGCGCACCACTCCTTCGCCGACGCCCCCGCCCTCGACGTCCTGCTGCACCCCGGCGGGCACGGCACCCGACCGCAGCTGCGCGACGAGCAGCACCTGGAGTGGGTGCGCCGCCAGCGCGAGCGGGTGCCGCTGATGACCAGCGTGTGCACCGGGGCCCTGGTCTACGCCGCCGCCGGCCTGCTGGCGGGGCGGCCCGCCACGACGTACTGGGGTGCGCTCGAGCTGCTGGGCGAGCTCGACCCCAGCATCGAGGTGCGCGGCGAGGAGCGGTTCGTCGACGACGGCGACGTGGTCACCTCCGCCGGCGTCTCCGCCGGCATCGACATGGCCCTGCACCTGGTCGCCCGCCTGGCCGGTCCCGAGCGGGCCCGGCAGGTGCGCCGCGGCATCCAGTACGACCCGCAGCCGCCGGTGTGAGGGGTCGGCCGGCACGGGCCGCCGCGGGGGACGTCCCCGGTCCTAGGGTGCTGCCGTGCACCCCCCGATCGAGCCCTTCGCCACCGGCCTGCTGCCCGTCGGCGACGGGAACGCGATCTACTGGGAGACCTCCGGGAACCCGGCCGGTGCACCGGTGCTCTACCTGCACGGCGGTCCCGGCGGGGGCGTGAAGACCGGCTACCGCCGCCGCGCCGACCCCGAGCGGCACCTGGTCGTCGGTTTCGAGCAGCGCGGTTGCGGGCGCAGCCGCCCCCTGGCCACCGAGGACCCGGACCGGCTGGCGACGAACACCACGCAGGCCCTGATCGCCGACGCCGAGGCCCTGCGCGAGCACCTGGGCGTGCAGCGCTGGCTGCTGCACGGCGTCTCCTGGGGCACCACCCTGGCGCTGGCCTACGCCCAGGCCCACCCCGAGCGCGTGAGCGCCCTGGTGCTGATGGCCACCGGGCTGACCTCGGCGGCGGAGGTGCGCTGGATGACGCAGGACGTGGGCCGCCTCTTCCCCGAGCAGTGGCAGCGCTTCCACGACGCCGGCGCCCCCCGCCCCGGTCAGCGGCTGGTCGACGCGTACCACGAGAAGATCACCGGCGCGGACGAGCAGGTGCGCGCCGCGGCGGTCCGGGCCTGGCTCGCCTGGGAGGACGCGCACGTCTCCCTGGTGCCCGGCGGCCACCCGGTGGCCCAGCCCGCCGACCCCGGCTGGCAGGAGGTCTTCGCCACCCTGGTGGTGCACTACTGGAAGCACGCCGCGTTCCTGCCCGAGGGCGCCCTGCTGGAGGGGCTGCACCGCGTCACGCACCTGCCGGTCACCTTCGTGCAGGGCCGCTACGACGTCAGCGGACCGCCCGACGTCGCCTGGCGCCTGCACCGGGCCTGGCCCGGCAGCCGCTTCGTGCTCGTGGACGACGAGGGCCACGGCGGCGCGGGCATGGTGCGGGCGGTGGAAGAGGCCATCGCCGCGCGCACCGCCGGCTGACGGGTCGGTGCCCGGCCGCCGTGGACCGGGCCGCCGCACTCACCGCCGCGCCGGGTTCAGCAGACCGCGCGGGCGTCCTGCCGCTGCGACGCCTCCAGCGCGTCGGCGCTGACGTAACCGCTGCCGCGCACCTCCACCTCCACACCCGCCGCCTCCAGCACCGCCAGCACCCGACGGCTCACCTCCCCGATCGCGTCCATCGAGGGGGCCTCGTCGCACGCGACACCCGCCACCGCCACCTCCTCGTCCACCGGAGCGGGCAGGTGCTCCCTCCACACCCGCAAACCCCCCTGCCGCAGCACCGCCAGGCACTCGCGCAGCGTCACCCGCTCCGGCACCACCATCAACGTCAGCAGACCCCCGGCGAAGGGGCCACGTCCTCGCACAGCGCCTGCGCCGCCGGGGGTGGCGGACGCAGCAGCGGTGCCGTCACCGCGCAGGTCGATCTCCATGGCGCGCACACTCCCACACGCGAGCGACCCGTCGGCGGGTTCGCCGACGGTTGAGCAGAGGACCACTTCGCCCGTGGTCGCCGTCGCCGTCCCGGTGCACCAGGTACCACAGCCCCCTCGCCCGGTGCCGGGCGGACACCGCGGGCGGCGGGCGCGGCGTCCCCCCGACCCGGCGGGGCGGGGAGGTGACAGGATGTGACCATGTCGCGCCGGTGGTGTCCCGCGTGAGCCCCGACGGCGCCGGCGCACCGCTCAGCCGCCGGGTCGTGCTGGCGCCCGACCCGGGCGCGGCGCGGTTGGCCCGCGCCCTGGTGCGCGAGGCGCTGGGCGAGGCCGGGCGCGAGGAGTGGGTCGACGCGGCGGAGCTGGCGGTCAGCGAGCTGGTCACCAACGCGGCCCTGCACGCGCGCACGCGCGTCGAGGTCGGCGTCGAGGTGCACCCGCAGCACGCCCGGGTGGAGGTCCGCGACTTCAACACCGTCCTGCCCGTGCAGCGCCACTACGGGGAGCAGGCCACCACCGGGCGCGGCATGGCGCTCGTGGCGGCCGTCAGCAGCGACTGCGGCGTCACCGGCTCGCCCGACGGCAAGGTGGTCTGGTTCGAGCTGCGCACCCGGCGGGAGGAGCCGAGCGCGGAGGAGCTGCTGGCGGCGTGGGACGAGGAGCAGTGGCGCTCGGAGGAGTCGGACCCGGACCCGCGCAGCCCCTCCGGGCAGCAGCCGGCCGCCGTCGCCGGCGGGGTCCCGGCGGCACCGCTGCAGCGGGTGCGGCTGCTGGGGATCCCGCCGACGCTGTGGCTGGCCACCCGCCAGCACCACGACGCGCTGCTGCGCGAGCTGACCCTCTACCTGGCCACCCGCGACGGGGGCGGCGTCGACCTGGCCGAGGTGGAGTTCGCCCGGCAGTCCTTCTCCAACGCGGTCCTCGCCGCCGCCGAGCAGGCCCGGCGGGAGGCCCCCGCCCCGGCCGCCGGGGTGGGCGGGCTGCCGGGGGCGCTGGACCCCCTGGACCTGGACCTGGACCTGCCGGCGCGGGCGGGCCCCGCGGCGGCGGCGCTGCAGGACGCCCTCGACACCGCCGAGCGGCTGGCCCGCGGGGGTGAGCTGCTGGCCCTGCCGGGGCAGGCCGAGGTCGTCGCGGTGCGCGACTGGGTGTGCGAGCAGGTGCAGAGCCAGCTGCAGCGCGTCCCGCCCCGGGCCTGGCAGGGCGCGCGGCACGAGCAGTTCGAGACGTCCGCGCACGAGGTGGACCCCGGCACCGCCGCGGCGCTGGACGCGGCGCTGCGGGGCGTGCGCGAGGACGCGCAGCGCACCGGCCGCGGGTTCGTGGCCGTCGACACCAGCAGCCGCATCGTCGCGGTCGACGCCGGCCTGGCCGCGGCGCTGGGCTGGGCGGCGGGCGAGCTCGTGGGGCGCCGGGTGGTGGCGCTGATCCCGCCGGCGCTGCGCGAGGCGCACATCGCCGGCTTCAGCCGCCACCTGAGCACCGGGCGTTCGCACGTCCTGGGGTCGCCGCTGGTGCTGCCCGTGCTGCACGCCCGGGGCCGGGAGGTGACCTGCGACGTGCTGATCGAGCGCACGGCCACGTCCGCGGGGCGCTCGCTGTACCTCGCCTGGATCGCCCCCGTGGCCGGTGCCGGAGCGTCCACGCCCTCCTGAGGGCGGCACCGCGGCCGAGCGCACCGGCCGAGCGCGCCATCCTCGGCTGAGCGCCCGGGCGGGTGCGGCCGTCACCCCACGATGGTGCGCTCCTCGGGCAGCTGGTAAAGCCGGGGACGGCTGCGCAGCGCCAGCGCCGCGGCCAGCGTGATGGTGCCGGTGCGCCCGATGAACATCAGCGCCACCAGCACGAGCTGGTGCGGCACCGGCAGCTGGGCGGTGATGCCGGTGGACAGGCCCACCGTGGCGAACGCGGAGATCACCTCGTAGAGGATCTGGTCCAAGCTGAAGGGGGTGGTCAGCGCGAAGGCCACCGCCGGGACGACCACGGTGGCCACCCCCAGCAGCGCCACGCTCAGCGCCTGGCGCTGCAGCGCGCGCGGCAGCCGGCGCCCGAACGCGGTGACGGCGTCGTCGCCGCGCGCCTCGGAGGCGATGACGAACAGCAGCACCAGGAACGTGGTGATCTTGATGCCGCCGGCGGTGCCAGCGCTGCCGCCGCCGATGAACATCAGGATGTCGCTGCCCAGCCAGGTGCCGGTGTTCATCGCCGCGATGTCCACGCTGTTGAAGCCGGCCGTGCGGGGCATGACGCCCTGGAAGAAGCCCACCAGCAGCTTGTCCGGCACGCTCAGGGGCCCCAGGGTGGCCGGGCTGCGCCACTCGGTGAGCAGCATGAAGGCGCTGCCGGCGACCAGCAGCACACCCGTGCCCAGCAGCGTGATCTTGGTGTGCAGGCTCCAGCGGCCGGGGCGGCGCAGGTGCCGGCGCAGCTCGAAGAGCACCGGGAAGCCCAGCCCGCCGACGATCACCGCCGCCGCGATCGGCAGGCAGATCCACGCGTCGGTGGCGAAGCCGACGAGGTTGTCGCTGTACAGGGCGAAACCGGCGTTGTTGAACGCCGACACGGCGTGGAACAGCCCCAGCCACAGCGCGCGCGGGACCGGCTCGCCGTAGCCCAGGGCGAAGCGCGCCGCCAGCACCAGCGCCGTGACCGCCTCGACGACCAGGCTGGTCCTGGCCACGCCGAGCAGGATGGTGCGCACGTCGCCCAGCTGCAGGGTCTTGGTCTCCGCCGCCGCGGCCAGCTGCCCGCGCAACCCCAGCCGGCGGGTGATCAGCACCCCCAGCAGCGAGGCCAGGGCCATGATGCCGAAGCCGCCGACCTGGATCAGGGCGAGGACGACGACCTGCCCGAAGCCGGACCAGTAGACCGGGGTGTCCACCACGATCAGCCCGGTCACGCACAGCGCGGAGGTGGCGGTGAACAGCGCCTCCAGCACCGTGGCGTGCCCGGGACCGCGCTGGGAGACCGGCAGCAGCAGCAGGGCGGTGCCGACCACCACGCCGAGCGCGAAGCCGGCGATGGTCAGCTGGGCGGGGTGGGGGCCGCGCCGGGCCCTGCGGGGCATCGGCGAGCCCGCCGGGCGCCGCGAGCTCCTGCCGAGGGACCGTGTGCTGCTCATCGCGCGACATCCTGCCCGCGGCCGCCGTGGCACGAGCCACGGCGCGCCCCGCGGGGCCTCGACCTTGACGCGTTCTTGACGCCCCCCGGCGCGGCGCCGGGCCCGGCGTCCGGCACCCGGTGGCTGGGCGGCCCGGGCACGTGTTTGCCACCGGCGCCGACGGGCACGGTGCTGGCAGGGGCGGACGCGCCGGGGCCGGGGACGGGAGGAGGACGTGGTGGAGCGGGTGGTGCTCGCACCCCGGCTGTCCTCGGTGCCCGCCGCCCGGCACTGGGTGGCCGCGGCCTACGCCCGGCTCACCGCCCGGGGCTGCTGCTCCCCCGGCGTCCGGACCGGCCTGCTGGAGCTGCTGACCACCGAGGTGGTGGCCAACGCCGTCCTGCACGGCGCCGGCGAGGTGGCCGTGGAGCTCAGCTGCGAGGCGGACGCGCTGCGGGTGGCCGTCAGCGACACCGGCGCGGGGGTGCCGGTGGTGCGCCGCGCCGGCCCGAGCGTGGTCGGCGGTCAGGGCATGGCGCTGGTCGACACCCTCGCCGCGCGCTGGGGCGTGCGCGCGGGCACCGGCGCCGAGCCGGACCGCGGCACCGGCAAGACCGTCTGGTTCGAGCTGCCCGCCCGCACGTGAGGCGGGGCCGGGCGGGCGGGGTCCGGTGCGACGGCTGCGCCCCCTGCGCACCCGGCGCGGCGCCACCGGGCGTCACACCCCGGAAACATCGTCCGCCTACCCTGGGCGCACGCCGCAGCGCCAGCGGCGCCGAGCACCGCGACAGCACCGACCCGTCAGCAGGAGCACCGCGCACCCCAGGAGCCGGCATGCCGAAGTTCACCGACGAGGAGCAGCGGGTGTGGACGTACGTGCGCGCCTGGTACCGCCAGAACCGCGGCGCCCTGCCCGCCCGGCGCGTCGCCGAGGACCTGGGCATCCCGTGCACGGCCGTCTCCGCCGCCGCGGACGTCCTGGCCGCCGCCGGGGCGGTGCGCACCCACCACAGCGCCCGCCTGCACGAGGGGCAGCGCGACGTGCTCTTCCTGGACGCCCCGCCGGCCGCGCAGCGCCTGATCGACCTGCGCAGCGCCGACGTGCTCCACCCCGCCTGAGCCCTCCCGCCCCGCGCGCCGCGCGCGGCTGGGTCGCCGTGCGGGCCCGCCGGACGGGCTCGCGGCGCCACGGGCGGGCCCGGCGGGCGGCTGCCCTCAGCCGGCCGCGGCGGTGATCGTCGAGGCGACCTGCTGCACCGCCGCCTCGACGGCGGCCGGGGCCCGCTCGCCCCCCTCGGAGTCGTGGACGAAGGCGGTGCGGCCGCGCCGGGCGCCGCAGAAGTCGACGATGCCGCCGTGCACCTGCGCGCTGAAGGCGTCGGCGTACCCGTGCCGGGCGAAGGAGGCGGCCGAGGTCCCCGACAGCGGCAGCAGGTGCACCGTCAACCGCTGCAGCCGGGGGACGATGCGCCCGTCCTCGCCCGCGTCGAAGGCCCACCCGGCGACGAAGACGCGGTCGACCCAGCCCTTGAGCAGCGCCGGCATCGACCACCAGTACACGGGGAAGACGAGCACCAGGTGCTCGACGGCGTCCACCCGCTCCTGCTCGGCGACCACGTCGGGGGCGGTGGGTCCCCGGCCGAGGTAGGCCCGGCGGTCCCCGGCGGTGAAGCGCGGGTCGAAACCCTCACCGGCCAGGTCCACCACCTCGGCCGCCTCGGCGCCGAGCACCTGCTGCAGCCGGCGCGCGGCGTGGTGCGTCAGGGACTCCGCGTCCGGGTGGGCGGTGACGATCAGCGTCCTCACGCGCCGCACCCTACGCGCCGCGACCGGCGGCCCCGGGCCCGCCGGGGCGGGCGGGCGCGGGTCGCCCGGCACCGGTCGGGTTCAGTGCGCGGCGAGGTACTGCTCGCGCACCCGCGTGCTCAAGGGCCCGCGCGGCGGCACGGCGATGCCGTTGGCCGCCGCCCACTGCCGCACGGCGCGGGCGTCCGGGCCCGGCGCGGTGGAACCCCCGGCGGCTCCGGCCGGGGCGGAGGTGACCTCCTCGGCGTCCGGTTCCGCCGCCCGGCGCGGAGCGGCCTTCTTCGCGCTCTTGCGGGCAGCGGCCCTGCGGCCGGCGCCGCGCACCGGTGCCGCCGCGCCGGCCAGGTCCGCCACGGGCGCCGGCGCGGGCGTCGCCGTCTCGGCACCGGGCGCGACACCGCTGCCGTCGCCCACCACGGGGCCGGGCGCGCTGCGCCGGTCCTGCGGGTCCGGCGCAGCGCCCCGTCCCGGCTGCTCCTGGTCCACGGCGGGGTTCACCGCGGGGTTCGCCTCGGGGTTCGCCGCGGCGTTCGCGGCCACCGCCCCGTCGGCGGGCGCCGCGGCGGCGGGCTGGCCGGCGTCCGCGGTCCCCGCGGGAGCGGTGTCCGGTTGCGCTGCAACGGTCTGCGGCTGCGCACCGCCCGGCGCACCGGTGCTGCGGCGGCGGGCGGTGCCCCCGGCCGGGGGGGGGGGGGGGGGGGGGGGGGGGGGGGGGGGGGGGGGGGGGGGGCGCGGCGGGGGGGGGGCCGCGGCCGCGGGGGCCGCGGGCGCCGACGCCGCGCAGCCGAGGGCGCCGGG